>JBBJNR010000062.1:0-19863 GCA_037719315.1 Daejeonella sp. | reverse complement strand
TCCTGAACTCTGACACCGAAGCTTTTTAATATTGCTTTACCCTGATATTCGTGAATATTCATGTACTTATTATTTGAGGTAAAACTACGTTTTTATGTGGAAATCCGAAAACCGGGATTGCCAAATGTTAATTATCTTGTTTTTGTTGCAGTCTGCAAACTCTATAACAAACAATTTGCACTTTTGTAAAGAAACAGAGTGAACATATATGCTTCAGGCAAAAGGAATTCATAAATCATACGGTAAACTGCATATCCTTAAGGGTGTGGATCTTGACGTGGAAAAAGGAGAAATAATTACGATTGTCGGAGCTTCGGGCGCCGGTAAAAGCACTTTACTGCATATCATCGGAACACTTGATCACCAGGATCAGGGGAGTGTTTTTTTAAACAATGTGGACGTGGGATCACTTTCAGCGAAAAAGTTAAGCGCTTTCCGCAATGAACATATAGGGTTTATTTTCCAGTTTCATCATTTGCTGCCCGAATTCACCGCTTTAGAAAATATATGCATCCCGGCTTATATTGCTAATAAGACAAAAAAACAGACAGAAAGCCGCGCTTATGAGCTGTTAGATTTACTGGGATTGAAGGACAGGGCTAATCATAAGCCGAACGAATTGTCGGGCGGAGAACAGCAAAGGGTCTCGGTAGCCCGGGCGATGATCAATAACCCGGCAATAATCCTGGCGGATGAGCCTTCCGGGAACCTGGATTCGAATAATGCAGAGGCCCTTCACCTGTTGTTCGCCGATCTGCGCGACCGGCTTCAGCAAACCTTTGTGATCGTAACACACAACGAAAACCTGGCAAACATGGCCGACAGGAAAGTGCTGATGAAAGACGGACAGATCATTTTGTAGTATGCCCGTTTTAATTACAGCCGGTTTAGATCCTGAAGCTTATCGTTTGCAGCGTATTTTATCTGTTCAGGATGTTTTTTTTGCCGATGAGAAGGAGCTTCCGCTTATGCCCGGTATAAAGAGCATGGTTTTGCCATCTTATACTTCCCCAAGCTTTGCTCATGAAGTTTTGAAAACATGTTTGGATAACTCCATTGATATGATCTATCCATTAAAACGGGGCGAAATATTGGAATTGTCACACGCACGACAGCTATTCGCCGAATATGATATTAGCCTGATGATTCCCTCGGATGAGTGGCTGAAAAATAAATTACCCGATCTGCTGCCAGGGCGCTCATATATCGCTGTCATGAAAAATGGGGAGTTATTAGCCGGCCATCTGCCGGAAAATCAACTTATCTCGCTAAATGAGACAGGAGTTTTTACCTGGGCAACGATTGACGGAAAAATAGAATATTCTTTATTACTGTTGTCTGGTTAAAATAAATATATGATTTTATTTATTTTAGCCCGCTGATGCCGCGGGAGGGCACCTACTTTCCCTTCGGCTGGAAAGTAGGCAAAGAGCCGCGTCTTCCTGATATTTGTTGTAAATCCACGCTTTATTCTGTCGGTGCAATCCAAGCCGTGTGAAGGTCAGTGAAATGATGAATGGATCTGCGCCACTTCTCCGGATTGCTTGACCACTTGCTGTATGAATGTTAATGCATGGAATAAAGCGGGTCTTTACTGCCAAATCTCAGGAGGCCGTCCCTGCACATGGCACCAACACGAATATATGAACGGTTGTTACCCATCGCACTATCCCGACTGACGATTCATATCATATTGCCGGTACCGAAGAACGAAGTCAATCCCCAGTGCCAGCAGAATCAAAAAACAGATGCAGTAGCATTTAATAAAGCACTGACGAGCATTTGCTATTGGGATCATACCAGGCAGGCTTTCATGTTGTAATACCCCCCAAGAGCAGCGATCATTGTTTTTTGATGTGTGAGGGCCCGGAGGGCAAGGCACCTAGGGATTGACAAAGGCTTTTGTTTCTTTTGGCCTTCAAAAGAAATTTGCCTATCCCGGCAACAGAGGGAGGCAAGAATATAGTGGGGGGCTTGCTTTTCGAGTTTTGATAATAATCTGGGTTGCAAGACTAAAGCTAAGATTATTTTTTGTTTTTAGATTTAACCGGACAACAGTAATTCCTTAGATTTAATTAACGATGCTTGAGTATAAAGATCTTGATCCGCGGAAAAAAGCTTATGTATTTGAGATGGATGACGTTCTTTTTCCCGAAAGTGATTACCTGCTTCAGGTTTATTATTTATTTGCAAATTTTATCGAATTTTCTGAAGGCACACCTCCATCGAAAGATCTTATTGATCTTTTCAGAACTACGTATAAACACCATGGCGATGAAGGAATTTTCGACCGCGTAAAGGAAGGCTTTGGAATTGATGAAAAATACAGGGTTAATTTCGAGAGGCTTTATTTTTCTGCCAGACTACCGTTAAAACTATTATTGTATATTCCGGTATTAAAGCTATTGCAGGAAATTATTATCGACCGTAAACAAATCTTTATCGTTACTAATGGAAAAGCAGAAATTCAGTTAAATAAGATCCGTCAGACTGAGTGGAACGGCATAGAGAATTACCTGAAAGTATATTTTGCCGGGGAAATAAAATTAAAACCGGAACCGGATGTATTATCGTATATAATTCAGGAACACAAATTGCAAAGAAAGGATTTTGTGATTGTAGGGGCATCGGGGATAGACGAAGAGTTCGCAATTTCCTGCGGGATCGACTACGTACACGTTGCTGAATTTCTTTAACTTGATCTTGTGAAAACTAACATTAACTAATCTTAAACCAAAGATATAATGATAATCAAAACCCATATTCAAAAGCTCTTATTTCTGGCTTTCGGCTTATTGATCTTTACTTCTTCGTGTAAAAAAGAACCCAAAATAACACCGGATGTTGAAGTAGGCCCTCCTTCTACTGGAACCCGGGCTGAATTAACTAAAGATTCTATATACCTGTATGCACAACAAACCTATTATTGGAATGAACCTTTTCCATCCTACGATGTATTTAAGCCAAGACAATACGCAACTAACCAGGCTGTATTAGATGCTATTATTAAATTACCGGGGACAGGAAAACCAGTTGATATAAATGGTAAGCCCTTTGATAAATACTCATTTCTTGACGATGGCTCAGTTGCTTCCCAATTGGGTGGGGTAAGTGGTGATTTTGGATTTTCTGTATTCTACAACGGCGCGAGGCCTTCTAGTGATCTAAGGATTAAATATGTATCGCCAAATTCACCGGCTGCTTCCAAAGGTTTGAAAAGAGGATATAGAATCACTAAAATAAACGGAAGGACCGAATTAAGCACAGCGGTTGATGCGAATGTTTCATTTGTTGGTGATGCAGTTTTCGGAAGCAGCGCTTCTGTAACTATGACTGTAGAAAAACCTGGCGGCGCTACCGAGGAGATGACAATAGCCAGAGGCAGTTATGCCTCAACACCGATTTTTTTCACTCAGATTTATCCTGTTGGTAGTAAGAAAGTAGGCTATATCGTTTATAATAGTTTTACAACAAATTCTAAGGATGCATTAACCGCAAAGTTTGCTGAATTTACAGCTGCAGGTGTGACGGAGCTTGTTATTGATTTAAGATATAATGGTGGCGGTTCTGTGGCTACCGCAGATGTTTTTACAAATTTAATAGCACCCGCAAGCCTGAATGGTACTACCATGTATACCACGTTCTGGACTAAGACCATGCAGGATGGAAAAGCTACTATTTTAAGGAATCAGCCTCTGACCGATGAAAGTGGTAAGTTACGGCCATTTACAGGGGGTGCAAACGGAGTGTATGCCACCTATGCTGATATAGATTACAAGCCTGCGGCTAATATTGAAACATTTAAAAAGATAGGGGGCGCTAATATCTCTAAAGTTGTGTTCCTGGTATTATCAGGTACAGCTTCTGCAAGCGAACTTCTTATCAATAACCTAAAGCCTCACATGGATGTTAAGCTTGTTGGTTCGAAGACTTATGGTAAGCCTGTCGGGTTTTTTGCAATCAGCATCGATAAATTTGACCTTTACATTCCACAGTTCGAAACAAAAAACTCAAGAAACGAAGGAGGTTATTTTGATGGAATGGCAGTAGATTTTTCCTCATCGGATGATGTTTCAAAGGATTTCGGTGACCCATCAGAAAAACTATTAGCCGCCGCTTTAAGTTATTCCGAAAAGGGAACGTTTACCATCAGCAAGCCTAACACTACGATTAGCAGCACGAAAGCGATGTCTGTATCTGAAGCAGAACACTTAACAGAAGAAATTGATAAAAACAGGTTTAAAGGAATGGTGGATGATAAATTTAAGCTGAAAAATAAATAAGTTATATGACTGAGTATATGTAAATACCTTCAGGTATTTTTGCCATTACACTGTAAAAAATTCCCCGTAATTAATTTTATGGGGTATTTTTTTGAATTAGTGCCTAATATCTACTAAATTAGTAGTCTATTGACTTTTTAATAGTTAATTTAAATCCAACGATTATGAGTTTAAGACTGGGCGACTTAGCCCCAAACTTTAAGGCGAAATCATCTCAGGGAGAGATTGATTTTTATGAATATTTAGGAAATAGCTGGGCAGTATTATTTTCGCATCCCGCAGATTATACTCCCGTGTGCACCACAGAGTTAGGAAAAACAGCTTCCTTAAAGGACGAATTTGAAAAGAGGAACGTAAAGGTAATTGCGTTGAGCGTTGATAGCGAAGAATCTCACAAGGGGTGGATCAAGGATATAAACGAAACTCAGGATGTGGAAGTTAATTTTCCGATACTCGCTGATGAAAACAGGCACGTTGCGGAACTTTATGGGATGATCCATCCTAATGCATCGGAAACGTTTACGGTTAGGTCCTTATTTATAATCGGACCTGACAAGAAGATAAAACTGATGATCACTTATCCCGCTTCAACAGGCAGAAACTTCCAGGAGATCCTCCGCGTCATTGATTCGCTTCAATTAACTGCAAATTATAGTGTGGCTACACCTGCGGACTGGAAAGAGGGTGAAGATGTGGTGGTTGTTCCTGCAATCAAGACAGAGGACATTCCGGCAAAATTTCCAAAAGGATTTAGGGAAATTAAACCCTATCTCAGGATGACACCGCAGCCTGATAAATAATGCCCTGAATACGGTTAGAAAAGAGCTTCCTCAAGAAGCTCTTTTCTATGAAATGCGTTCGCAGTACAGTACTAAAAGTTCATTTTTGCTCCCTTTACAAAATAAAAGGTACTGCTCTCCACCGTCTTTAATTTTAAGTTTGTTTCTTATGTTTTCCGGAGTAATCGGGAAATTCCGGCAAATAATATTCGCTTTCGTGAATTTTTGTTCTTTTAAAAAGACGCTGTAAGCCCATGAAGCGATGATCTTAAACTTCCGTCCCGGAAAGCCGGAATTCAAGTCGTCTGAAGTATATAAATGAGTATGCTGATGGATCTTCCTGACATTGAAATATTTGGTAATTAATTTAAAACAGCCTGCTTTCAGTAAAGCCACGTCGGGCTCATATACATAGTTTAAAGGTTCGGAGTAGGTAGCGAGATGGAATTCCCTTTCCTCAGAAATTTTAAATTCAAACGTTAAATTCACTTGATCGTTGAGAAGGACACATAGGATAGGTGGATCCTGCATCGCACCGGATCTATCAATTACATACAAAATTTCTTTGCATTCATTTCTGATGCTTAATATATGTACCTGTGTGGCTTCACCGAGTTCTCTTATTGTTGACTGAATATCAAGTAGGGGGGCCGTTTTAATCAGCAGCCGGGAAGATCTTCCGAGCAACACGTCCTTGTTACTAATTATATCGGGTTCACAGTCCTCTAATAAGAAAACCTTTCGGGAGCTTACCCTCCTTGATGGATCAATGTAAATGGTATCAAAGACTTCATCAGAGGATTTTAAATGATCCAGTCCGTTAGCCGGTAAATAAGTAATTTCGGCACCCAGTAATCTCGCATTATAACTGGAGATAGCTGACAACTCTTTATTTTGTTCGCAATGAACTACTCGTTTAGTGGTTTCGGAAAAGAAATAGGTATCGACACCGAACCCACCGGTCAGATCAATTACACTTTCTCCGGTTATTAATGCAGACTTATATTTTGCCGTGGTTTGCGACGAGCATTGCTCAATAGCAATCTTCTGGGGATAGTATACATTTTCTGTATTGTACCATAGAGGGAGCTTACCTTCAGATCTTCGTTTACTATCGATCTGTTCAGCCAGTTCTTTAGAACTGACATTTGGGAAGGGGCTTTTGCCAAGACTAATTCCAACGATGTCTTTGTTTATATTTTTTAGTATAAACTCCTGTACTTCCTGGTCCAGTATGGCTTTGTTCACCTTTTATTTTAAGATAAACTGTGCGGTGTTACGGCTGAACTGTTCCAGGATAACAGTTCTGTCATGCGTTATTTTCTTTATATCCTCCACCTCATAATGTCTTAGTGTTACCAGCTCCAGCCCTTCATTGTATTTAATCTTAAACCCATCCAGCTCCCTAACCAGTTTATTGAATTTATGTTCATTTTGATCAAAGCATATAGAAAAGCTTAAAGCGGAAACTTGCATCATGTTCGCCCGTATATGAAGATTTTCAAGCACCTTAAATATTCTGCTTAATATGTCTTCGCTGATGAATGAAAAGTCGGAAGTAGAAAGAGATACTAAGACCTGGTCATTTTTGACAATGATCGCCGGAAACTCAGGTTTAGTAGATAACACTCCATCAATACGCGTTCCCTCTTCGTCGGGATGTAAGAATGGTTTTACGAAAAGAGGAATTCCTGCATTTCGGAGCGGTTTTATAGTCTTGGGATGAATAATTGTTGCGCCGTAATAAGACATTTCAAGCGCTTCGGAATAGGATAAATTAGTATACTTATGTGAGCTGCCGAATAATTTTGGATCACAATTCATCACTCCGGGAACGTCTTTCCATATAGTAAGGGACTCTGCTTTAAGAAAGGACGCAAAGATGGCCGCAGAATAATCGGAGCCTTCGCGACCTAAGGTGGTGGTAAAATTTTCAGACGTACCTCCGATAAAGCCCTGGGTAATAATAAATCGATCCTTTAGCGTATCCCTGATTGCCTCTATCGCTATACGAGTTTTGTCCATATGAATACTGCCTTCGCGATAGGTGTTGTCGGTATGAATATATCCCCTGGCATCTATCCATTGGGTGGCCAGACCGCGTTCATTCAGGTAGGAGGAAACTATCCTGCTCGATAATATCTCACCTATAGAAACTATCTGATCGTAGTTAAAATCAAATTCCGGGTGCGGTTCATCCTCCAGCATCCATTCAATCTCTATAAATGTATTTGCGATTTCATCGAAAACCGGGTGGCCAGAATTGCTGAACAGCTCTGTTAATATTTGTTCGTGATAGTGTTTGACCTCATTCAGCAGCTGAAAAGCATCGCCCTGGCCATTCACATAAGAATAATTTAAGCTCTCCAGTAAATTCGTGGTCTTTCCCATTGCGGAAACCACGATCACCACAGTTCCGGGAGCTTCACGTTCCAGGATACTGACTAGATTTCTCACTCCATCAGCATCCTTGACCGAGGCTCCGCCAAATTTGAATACCTTCATAACCAGTGTAAATTTGACTGTTTAAATTTCGGATTTAACACTAAACTATGTTTTCTAATTGATCCTTTGAAAGGGAGACATTAAGCCATCCTCCATCAAGCGCTGCGTTATATTTCTTATAAAAATTGATAGCTGGCTCGTTCCAGTCAAGCACCTGCCATGTCATCCCATTAAACCCATTTTCTCTGGCTTCCTGAATAAGCCTGTCCAAAATTCGCTTGCCTAATCCCTGATTTCTCATTCCTTCCGTCACTAACAGGTCCTCCAGATACAAACGACATCCTTTCCATGTTGAATACCTGATGTAATACAAGCCAAATCCCTGAATAATTCCGTCAACTTCCGCAACATAGGCCTTCCATACAGGCTGGGTACCGAATCCGGCCTCCTTAAATTCCTGCAGGGTAACGGATACTTCATCGGGGGCTCTTTCGTAAACCGCGAGCTCCCTGATCAGTTCCAGTAATCTCTCACAATCCTCCTGTACAGCAATTCTTATATCAACGTTCATGTCGTTCGTGGTTTCCTTATGCAAGATTATCTATTCTATTTGTTCTTCCTGGTACCGAATATTGTACTCCCCAGCCTGATCATGGTACTTCCCATTTCAAGGGCAATTTTATAGTCTCCGGACATTCCCATTGATATTTCTGTAAAATCAGGATCCTTTCTGAAAAATGTTTCCTTCAGACCGGTGTAAAAGGTTCTCAGCTCGTGAAACTCGTCATGGGTCATTCTGGGATTATCGCTAAGTGTAGCTATACCCATCACGCCCCTGATCTTCACATTTTTTAATTCCTTAAATTCCCCGGAACGGAGCAATTCAATAGCTTCAGCAAAGTCAAGTCCGAATTTGGTTTCTTCATCGGCTATGGAGATCTGTAATAAACAATCAATTACCCGATTGTTTTTAACAGCCTGTTTGTTAATTTCCTGAAGTAATTTCAAGCTATCCACCGAATGGATCATATGTATGAATGGAGCAATATACCTGACCTTATTACTCTGCAGATGACCGATTAAATGCCATTCGATATCTTTAGGTAATTTCTCGTATTTTTCAACAAGTTCCTGGACCATATTTTCTCCGAATATTCTCTGGCCGGCAGCATAGGCTTCAAGAATGCTTTCCCCGGGTTTTGTTTTTGATACGGCTATAAGCCTGACGCCGTCATTACCCAATTCACCCTTAATAGCTGAGATATTAGCTGTAATGCTCATTAATCTGTATTTTTGATCGAAGATTTAAAACACTAAACCTACGGCATACTCTACTAAAATGCAACAGAATAAGGTCAGCTACAGTAATTTTCCTGCAAAACCAATTTGTTTTCAAATGAAAGCCTTAAAACTATTCTTTGTGTCCATGGTTTTTTTGTCGGCATGCGGCCAGAAACAGCCGCCGGAGGGCATAATTGATAAGCGAAAAATGGTAAGGATTCTGGCTGATTTGCATACCATAGATGGGTATATGTCTTCTCTGATGTCTACAGACACCCTGCGCGTAGCTGGAAACACTTACTATGCTGCAGTGTATAAAAATCATAACACAAGCAAACCAGTGTTCGAAAAGAGCTTGAAATATTACAGTATGCAGCCAGTCGTATTAGATAGTATGTACAGCCGGGTTGATAATATCCTGAAGTGGAGAGCGGATAACCTGACTAAAATTCTGGAAGCGAAACAGAAAAAAGCTGATGCAAAAATAAATGATCTACCCAAATAACGCCGCCGAAAAGCTGGGATTTCTGGAGATTAAAGAATTAATCAAGTCGTATTGTCTGAGCAGTATGGGCCAGCAGATGGTGGATAAGATCCAGGTTATGATCAATTATGATCATATTAATAAATTTCTCCATCAGACCAGTGAATTTAAGAATATACTTCTCAATGATTCCCCTTTACCGATCCAAAACTTTTTTGACATTAAAAGTCTTGCGGAGAAAGCCCGGATTGAAGGCACATACCTAACCGAAGACGAATTTTTTAAAGTTTCCATGTCACTGGGAACGGTGTTTTCAGTGATCCAATACTTTACCGAGCGGGAAGGCTTATATCCGAACCTGGAGGCTTTATTCGAGCATTTGCAAATTGAGAAATCAATTATCCATAAAATTGAAAAGATAATTGATGCTAAGGGAAAGATCAAAAACAATGCATCCTCAGCGCTCCAGGATATTAGTTCCGGCATAGCAAAAGCTGAGCAGGAGGCACGTAAGAAAGTAGATCAGATCTTTAAGAATGCCCAGAATAACGGGTGGACGGCCGATGGAAATCTTACTGTAAGAGATGGGCGCTTATGTATTCCGGTTTCTGCAGAGAATAAACGAAAGATAAAAGGTTTTATTCATGATGAATCATCATCTGGTCAGACTGTTTACCTGGAACCGGAAGAAGTTTTCCAGTTAAATAATTCGGTACGGGATCTTGAATTTGAAAAACGAAGGGAGATTATTAAACTGCTGATTGCCCTCACAAACGAATTAAGGCCCTACGTACCCTTGCTATTATCCTACCACGGCTTACTTACTAAACTTGACTTTGTAAGGGCCAAGGCCTTATTTGCCATAAGCATAGATGGGGTAATGCCCCAGCTTATTAAAGAAGCTGAAATTGATCTAATCAATGCCAGGCACCCTCTTTTGGTACTTAATTTTAAAAAAGAGCAGCAAACTGTGGTACCGTTAAACATCCGGATAGAAGAGGAGCAGCGGGTCATCGTAGTGTCAGGACCAAATGCAGGCGGAAAGTCGGTTTGCATGAAGACGGTGGGACTGCTCCAGATCATGGTCCAGGCTGGTTTATTAATCCCTGCAGATGAGCACTCTAAGGTGGGGATGTTTAAGCAAATATTCGCCGACATTGGAGATGACCAGTCAATAGAAAGCGACCTCAGTACATACAGTGCTCACCTGTCGAAAATGAAGAACTTCATTGAGATGGCTAACTCAAAAACGCTTATCCTGATTGACGAATTCGGGACTGGCACAGATCCACAGTTTGGAGGACCGATAGCCGAAGCCGTGCTGGAGGAGCTCAATCAAAAGAAGGTTCGCGGTGTGGTCACTACCCACTATTCGAATCTAAAAACCTTTGCCAACGCTACCCCCGGGTTGGAAAATGCATCCATGCTTTTCAATAACCAGGAGATGCAGCCACTGTACATGCTTTCCCTTGGCAAGCCCGGCAGTTCCTATGCCTTTGAGATCGCCCAGAAAATTGGACTTAGCCCGGAAGTTTTGCAATCTGCCAGGAGTAAGATCAGCGACTATCAAAAAAAGGTTGATACCCTCCTTATCGATTTGGAAAGAGATAAAAAGGAACTTATTGATATCCGTGTCTCACTGGAAAAAAAGGAACGAGGGCTTAAAGCAATGCTTTTAGAAAATGAACAGCTTAAGACATACCTGGAAGAAAATAAAAAGAGTATTCTCAAAGACGCCAAAATTGAAGCTCAAAGTATTATAAAAAACGCGAATAAGCTGATTGAAAATACAATTTCAGAGATCAGGGAAAATAAAGCAGATAAACAGCAGACCCAAACGCTCCGTCAGAACCTGGAGCAGGAATTAAAAAGGGTTCAAGTTCAGGAGAAAAAAGTTGCCAAGCCGCAGGATGTTTCGGAACTAAAGAAAGGTGACTGGGTAAAATTGACAGATTCTGAGACCATAGGACAAGTGATGGAAATCGCGCGCGATAATGTGATCCTGGCTATGGGAGACCTTCGATCAGTAGTGAAATTAAAAAGGGTGGAGAAAATTTCCAACAAACTGGTCCCAAAGGAAATACGTAAGTCCTATGCGCATGATCTGACTGAGAATTTCTCCGCATTCAGCACAGAGCTTGACCTCCGTGGCAAGCGCGGCGACGAAGCGATCTATGATATCGAGAGATACCTTGACAGGGCCGTAATGATGGGTTTGAACAGTTTAAAGATCATTCATGGTAAGGGCGATGGAATTTTACGCAAGCTCATTCGTGAATACTTGCATAAATATCCCCAGGTTGACCGCCTGGAGGATGAGCATGCCGACAGGGGCGGTGATGGGATAACCTATGTCTACCTGAAATAGACGAACAATTAATCGCGGGACCTGTTTAATTAAAAAAAAAGCCATGAAAAAAATACTGGCATTTCTAACAATCGTCATCCTTTTCAGCTACAGTAGCTGCAAGAAGTCTTCCCGTAATACGGATGAAGTATTGCCGGATGCAACACTGGATATTCAGGTCCTTTCACAGAATTTAAGCTTTCCATGGGAAATTACCTGGGGCCCGGATCAGATGATCTGGATGACCGAGCGGGGCGGGAAAATTAGTCGTGTAAATCCAGCAAACGGATCAGTGAGTGCCGTAATAACCGTTCCGGATGTTAAATCTACTGGTGAAGGTGGCTTGCTGGGCATGGCTTTGCATCCCGCTTTTACAGCAAATCCACATGATCTCAAGCTATTCATAAGTACCGGGGATGCAGCGAATCAGCCCTCGGCTCAAAACTTAAGTTCATTAAGCGGTAAAATTTTACGGATTAACCTGGACGGATCGATACCCTCGGATAATCCTGTAGCAGGAAGCCGGGTATGGAGTTATGGGCATAGAAACCCCCAGGGACTCGTATTTGTTAACGACAAATTGTACAGCTCTGAACATGGTCCGGATAAGGACGATGAGATCAATATGATCATTAAAAACAGAAATTTTGGCTGGCCTTCAGTGAACGGCTTTTGTAATGAAAACGGAGAGCAAAGCTTTTGCAGCGCTAATAATGTAGTCGAACCATTAATAAGCTGGACGCCTACAATCGCAGTTTCGGGCATGGACTATTATAACAGCAATACAATTCCTCAATGGAAGAATTCGATTATCCTTGCTACTCTGAAAGACCAAACGCTTTACCAGTTAAAACTAAATTCAGCGGGAGATAAAATTGAGGACACAAAGGAGCTGATTACCAACACCTATGGGCGTCTGAGGGACGTTTGTGTGGCGCCTGATGGAAAGGTATATGTTGCAACGAGTAACGGATCTAACGATAAGATCGTCGTTATTACGAAAAAATAGGATAGTTCTTCTGATATTTGATTTCTAACCATAATGTATGATCAATAAAGTAGTTGCTGATGCTGAAGAAGCTATCAGAGACCTCAGCAGTGGCATGACCCTTATGCTGGGTGGATTTGGCTTGTGCGGTATCCCTGAAAATTGTATTAATGCATTGGTGAAAAAGGGCGTAAAAGATCTTACCTGTATTTCGAATAACGCCGGCGTCGACGATTTCGGAATCGGATTAATGCTGAAGCAGAGACAAGTGAAAAAAATGATATCTTCCTATGTCGGCGAAAATGCAGAATTTGAGCGGCAGCTTTTGAGCGGAGAGCTTGAGGTTGAGCTTGTTCCGCAAGGAACCTTAGCAACCCGTTGTATGGCTTCAGGATATGGGATGCCTGCTATTTTCACCCCTGCTGGTGTTGGAACTGAAGTTGCTGAAGGAAAAGAGGTCAGGAATTTTAATGGCAAAGATTATTTAATGGAGTTAGCCTTTGAGGCGGATTTTGCCATTGTAAAGGCATGGAAGGGGGATACGGCTGGTAATCTTATCTATCGCTCAACAGCACGGAATTTTAACCCTGTCATGGCAATGGCCGGCAGGATCACTATTGCAGAGGTGGAAGAGCTTGTGGAGGTTGGAGAGCTTGATCCTGATCATGTGCACACACCGGGAATTTATGTTCACCGGATTTTCCAGGGAGAAAATTATGAGAAGAGGATAGAGCAGAGAACGACAAGAAAACAAATTTGACCATGTGACGATTTGTTAATTTGTCCATGAACACATTTTCCTATGAAAAAACAGATCATTAAATAAGTCTCCCAATATCATTTTATACGAATCTACATCGACAAATTAAAAATGCTTGACAAAGACGGAATCGCGAGACGAATCGCAAAAGAGATCAAAGACGGCTACTACGTAAACCTTGGTATTGGTATTCCCACACTAGTTGCGAATTATATACCCGAAGGGATAAATGTAGTACTGCAGTCGGAGAATGGCCTGCTTGGAATGGGGCCTTTTCCATTTGAAGGAGATGAAGACCCCGATTTGATCAATGCCGGTAAGCAGACAATTACAACTTTGCCGGGTTCGGCCATATTTGATTCTGCATTAAGCTTTGGGATGATCAGGTCGCAAAAAGTTGATCTTACCATACTTGGAGCAATGGAAGTTTCCGAAAATGGAGATATAGCAAACTGGAAGATCCCCGGCAAAATGGTTAAAGGAATGGGAGGTGCAATGGACCTGGTAGCGTCGGCTAAAAATATCATTGTCGCGATGCAGCATATAAATAAGGCAGGGGAGAGCAAGCTGCTTCCCCGCTGCAGTTTGCCCTTAACTGGGGTAAAGTGTGTAAAAAAGATTGTGACAGAGCTAGCGGTACTTGAAGTCCTTCCCCAGGGTGGTTTTAAATTGCTTGAACGCGCACCCGGAGTTAGTGTGGAAGAGATCAGGAACGCCACAGCAGGTAAATTAATTATCGAAGGAAATATCCCGGAAATGGAGTTGTAGCGGCATGATTTTCCCTTAACTATTTGTTTCGAGAAAATTATCAAGATAAAGATAAATACGAAATAATCAGATCTATATGCTAAGCACAGTATCTCTTAACCGGCAGGAGATCTCATCCGTCACCTTTATAATGTCTTCTGCAATGTGCGTGTTATTAGTGATGACTTCGTCACATTCATCTTTATACGGAAGCAGATAAGTATTATAAGCCGGAACCACATGATTATTCCATTTATATATCACATCTGCTTCTGGATAACCGCGTTCTATCAGATCACGCTTTAACCGTCTTTGCAACGCGATTTCTTCATCAGTATCTATAAATATCTTAAGCTCAAGAAGTTCTGATATCTCCTTAAAATGAAGAATAAATAGTCCTTCTACAATCACAATGGGTGCCGGTTTGATCTCCAGAAGTCGAGGCTCGGCATTTGGGTTATTAAACGTGTACTCCTTTTGAAAAACAGTTTCCCCATGGATAAGTTTTGAAATGTCCCTCAGAAAAAGTTCATTATCTATGGTTCCCGGTTCATCAAAATTATACAGCTTATTTTCTTCAGCGGTCATATTGTGGGCGACCCGGAAATAATAGTCATCCTGTGATACCAGGCAAACCTCGTTATCTTTGAAATGATTTAAGAAACACTTTAGGAAGAATGTTTTGCCAGAACCGCTGCCACCCGCAATACCAATAACAAAGGGTTTTTTATTCATTAGGGATACCGTAAACTATCGTGGCCTGAAACCGTTTGTCCAGCGCGCCGATCAGATCAGCAGCAGCCTTCGTGATCACAATAATAGCATCTTTAGTTGATTCATTCTGACTGAATTTACCAACAACTTTAGTGAAGGTGCTCTTGCCCGTCATCGGATTTGTAATCTTAATGATGGTACCAATTGGAGCCGTCTGATGAAGGGCAAGCATTTTTGTGCCGTCCAGGTTCTCATCAGATATCCAGATGGCAACACCACGCTCATCTACCTCTCTTAAGCCATACCTTGCAGGAGGTAATTTAAGGCGATCACCTGCATTCAAACTGCTGTCGATTTGAGTTGAGTTAGTTCGTGAGTCTACTTTAGGCACGCTAAGCGGGGCTGCTGGCGGCACTGACATTATTTCGGCCGCTGTACCATAAGGGACTTTAATGATCTGCCCAACAGACAAACTATTGCTTTTGAGGTTATTGAGTGTCTTTAGATCCTCAACGGTAGTATTAAACTTCTTTGCGATCAAAAGCAGGTATTCCTTCGGCCCTACTTTATATTCAACAACTGCCATTTTAGCGCTGCCTGGTAACACTTCCTGCTTTTTCGGTACTTGTGCTGTCTGCGGTGTCGAGTATAAACGATCTGTTGGAACCCTCAATAATGTACCGATCTGTAAAGTTCTGTTGCTATTAAATTGTATGATAGATTGCGGTGTAACATGATATTTGCGGGCAATGGAGTAATAATTTTCTTTAGCGTCGACCTTATGAACGATCGTCTTTTTACCATTAAGACTTTCTACATTTATCGAATCCACTTTTAATGTAGCATTTGCTTTGCAGGTTAAAATGACAAAGCAAATGGATAAAACTAATCGTATCAACATTTATTCGATTTTATGAATGTATGCAATTATACTAAATGTGAGATAATTTCCTGTTTATCCCTGATATAAAGGAGATGATTTTGCTGGATAAAGAACGCTTCAGGTTGCAGTTTTTGTATACCGGAAATCAGAATATCATCTATTAAGATCTTATCTTCCTGATATACAATAAGTCGCTGTTGAAAAAAACCATCTTTAGTTTCATGAAAACTGAGTATTGTTTTATTTGCAAATAGAAGCGCCGAAATATCCCCGGCAATTTGTTCATGTTTTATAAATGACGGTATATTAATAGCGTTGTCTATTTCCGGGAATACAATTGTACTTCCAGCCACTGGTTCCCTAGATTGTGCCACTATCGTATCCGAGGTTAAGTGGTCAATCCAACTATACTTTCTTGGCTGGAATCTCGGATCATAAACCTGGATCCCCGACTCGTGTACTTCATTAAGCGAAATATTGAATCTTTCCCATAGTACAGACCCATCAGCCAAACTCACAGACATAATACCTTTGCTTTCCGGTCGATCAGAATGTCCGTAGCCATTTATGACTACATTTTTCTCTCCGATGAACGCAAGGCTTAAATTCCATTGCTCATTATAGGATATCTCCTTAAAATGAACAACCCCGCTGATAAAGTTAAGAACGGTAAAAGCCACCTGTTTCAGGTCAGAATTTCTGCTCTCAATAGCAATTAATCCCAACTGCTCCTGAATTTTAATTTTCCATATTAGTCCGGAGAATTTCTCTGAAATTACGGGCTGCATGGGATCTGTATGGTGTGACATTAAGGTCAAAAATAATCAATTAGCATAGGCTTTAAGAAAAATGGTTAAACATTCGGGCCGGAAATTTGTAATAGAGTTCAGTAAATACACCTAAATCATAGTATCATGAACGCGAAAGAGATCAGTTTAGAAGAAAAAGAAGTCAAACCAATAGTGGATCAGTTAAACGACCTGCTGGCAAATTATCATATTCACTATCAGAAGCTCCGCGGATGCCATTGGAATATAAAAGGTCCGCATTTTTTCACACTTCATATCAAATTTGAAGAATTATATACGAATGCCCAGGAGACGATAGATGAGCTGGCAGAGCGTATTTTAACCCTTGGAAAATCTCCTTACAGCAGATTCTCCGACTATATTAAGGTATCAAAGTTAAAAGAAGCAGATACTATCGGTATGAGGGATACAGATATGGTAGCGGCAATTCTTGATGATTTCAGTAATTTGATCGAATTAGAGCGGCAAATCATGAGCACTACGTCCGAAGCTGGAGACGATGGTACGAATGACCTGATCAATAAATTTATGCAGTTTAAGGAAAAGAACACCTGGATGTTGAGATCGTTTTCTGGTAAAAATTAAATAAAAGTGCCCCGGCCCGGAGATTTTTTAGGGCGGGGCTTTTAATGCTTAAAATCGTGTTCCAACGGTGAGGAATACATTATTCCTGGTATTTTTTAAGGCCGCCACGGGGGCGCTTCCATCATTTAAAGTATATGGTCTTTGGTCAGCGTTATTTGAGACGTTCTGATAGGTAAGATCAAAATAGTAATTATTGATCCTATAGCCCAAACCACCACTATAAGTATTTGTTTTTAGATCAACGCTGGTTTGATTCTTATAAGGGCTCCCCTGGATACCATATCCTGCTCTTAACATCAGGTTCTGAACCTTATATTCTGTCCCAATACGATAGTTCACAGCACTTTTATAATTATCGAGAATATCACGGTTATTATCAGCGATAACACTATTATTCTCGTTATCAGCAGCTGAAAAATTAATCTTGGAATAATCAACATAATCAATATCTGCAGAAATAAAACCCTGGTTACCAAAGAAATAACCAATGCCCCCGCTCAATTTCATCGGTGTGCGCAGCTTGTAAGTGAAATTATAGATCTCCTCATCATTTAAATACTCCGTTGCCCCCTCCACGCTTTTAGCGTACCGGGTCTCCAAAGACTCGCCAAAGCTATCATCAATAGTGTACCATGTTGGAGTTTGAACTGTGGCTCCCAAACGAACATTGGGTGAAGGGCGAAATATAGCACCTATTTTACCATTTATTCCGGAGCCTTTGGTTATCTGTGATTGCCTGTATGACAACACATAATCACTATTTTCAGTCACATTAAAACCATCTTCACCATACTCACCATTTGAATTATAATTTATGCTTGCAAGACCCACGCTGGCGCCTATATAGAATTTATTACCATAATTTCCCCCGAATGTGAAATTGATCTCAGACTGCGAGCCTGTTCTTATAATGTTCTGATCTTGAGTATTATCAACATCAGTTTCAGGAAAATAGTATCTATTATTTATCGTACGGTTGTCGTATCCAATGAGATAATTATCATAAGCCATACGTTCAAGACTGCCGGAAGGTAAATCTGATGGCCTGCCGCTTAAACCGAGAAGATCGGAATTATTTATATACTCATTTGCGAGCTCAGAATAAGAATCGGCAACCGAGTTCTGGCCATTAATGCCTGAATAGCTAATATTATTTCCAAAAGCATTGGTTCTGTTAAAACCCAAACCAAAATTAAAGCTTATCCAGCCCTGATCCAATTTTGCTCCCTTTGGTTTCGTGACGGTTGAATTCCATACCACCGCTGCATGCGCAAGACTCATCTGATCTTTTTTACCGAGAGTTCTCACTCCCAGATATTGCGCATCCGCAGAATAACTGTTGAATTCTGGCGTAATGCTAAATTCTGAGCGGGTAAATAATCCAATTCCTGCGGGATTGCTTCCAACCGAGCTGAGGTCTCCTCCAACGCCTGTCTGGGCTCCAATAGCTTTAAATCGGGCAGTACTTCCATACTGCTGTTGCGAAAATAGCAGAGCGTCACCCGAATACTGGGCATGCAATTCTCCTGTAGCAGCCACTATGGCTGCCATAGGTAATAATATTCTGAAATTCATAAGGTTTTCTCTCGGTCTAATTTCCTCTTGATGGACGTGCACCGCCGCCGCCACTGTCGTTGCTTCTGCCGCCGCCACTGTCACCGCCACCACTATTATTGTTAGATGGAGTACTGTTAACGCGCTCAGGCTGGCTTACTCTCTGAGGTTGTGATTGTTGAACTCTTTCAGGACGCGGAGCAGTTTGCTGCGGGCGGCTTCCTGACGTACTTGGGGTGTTAGGGTCGCTATAACGTTCGGAACGAGTTCCACTTGATTGGATAACATTTCCGTTTCCGTTCCTGATCACTCCTCCAGCGGCTCCGCCATTAACAACTCCTCTGTCCATTGGAACACTGCCAGAAGTCCTGGTAGGTCTCGGACGGTAATTTGGTGAAGTATACGCGGGACCGCTAATCCCGTAACCGCCTCCATAATAGCCTCCGCCATAATAACCACCCCCACTATAACCTAAACCAAAACGGTTCCATGAATTATAATAGGACTGAGGGCCCCAAAAATTGCTACCATAATTATTGCCGTAATATCTCCATGGATTGTAATTATAGAAACCATTATTGATGCCTACGGAAATGTTTATGCCCGGACTTCCATAAAAGCTATACGGACTATAGAAAGGATCGTAATAGCTGTAATAGTTATTGGCATAACTTCTCCAAGGGGCATAATTTCTGAACCGATAGATCCTTTCCGCATAATCCCCGGCGTATGTATCGCCATACCCATCGCGATACAATTCATCCTCTGTTACATAATCATTTTTTGGCTTATTTTCAGGCTTAACCTGGGCAATAACCTCAGCCTCTTCTTTAGCCTGGGCTACGGAATAATATACGTCATCATTCTGATCAACTTGCAACGCTGTTTGGTTACTTGTTGCACATGAGCCCATGAAAAGTATGGCAGGAATAGCCAGGAGGCAAGTGGTTTTGTTTATCATAACGGTTATATTAATAGGTATAATCAACGTTTATATTAAGACGACAATATCACAACAATGGTTGCACATCAAAAAATTATAATACGTCATGTAGTTTTATAACTTTGTCCGACAGACGAATTACATTAAATATACGAAATTAATTCCATTTCAAATCATGAGTAAGGGTATAACGAGCCGGGAAGACGATTATTCACAGTGGTATAATGAACTTGTTACAAAAGCAGACATGGCCGAGCACTC
>JBBJNR010000004.1:0-82333 GCA_037719315.1 Daejeonella sp. | reverse complement strand
GGTGGCAAATTGAAACCCTCTTCAAACGCTTAAAACAAAACTTTCCCTTAAAATATTTCTTGCGAGACAATCAAAACGTCATTGAGATACAAATTTGGGTCAGCCTCATTGTTCAGCTTATTATGCTCGTTATTCAAAGAAAGGCTAAAAGAAAATGCGCATTCTCTAACATGATGTCCGTAATCCGGTATCATTTAATGAGCTATCTTGATCTGTTTAAATTCCTGAAAAACCCCCTTGGTCACTGGCGCGATTTAAACAATCTCAGTCAAGAACAATTATCCCTGTTTCAGGCATAGGGGGAGGTTCTTTTACCAAAATCTAAAAATCATCTGTCTAATAGGACAAGGCCTTCATTTTTTATAATTTTATTCTTTTGCCGGACAGCAATGATTGAATAATATCCCTGAAATCTGAAGCGTTAATGTTAAACTCACGAATCATCTCCAATGGCCACTTCCAGCCCTGATATGCAAGGTCAACAATCAGGGGAACAATGACCATTCCGTATAATCCAAGACTTGTAAACTCAAAACTGAGTAACATCAGGATGAAGATAGCAATTCCTGAAACGATAGAGGCCTTGAAAAATGGGACTTCGTTTTTTGTGTGAAGAATATTGCCCGCCATAACAAAATTAGTTTCGACAATGGATAGCACTAAAGCTAAGATCATTACCGGTCGCGCAACGAAGAAAGTTTTACTGTCGATAATTTCCAGGGCGGGATTACCCAAAAATATCAAAAAAGCAGCGCCGATTATATAAAACGCCGCAATAGCTACTAAGCCATTCAGATAAACCCTTTTGATACTTTGGCTGTTATTATTAACTCTGTCAAAAGTTATTTTAGGAAGATAAGTCGCAATGTAAATATTCGACACTGCGGCAAGTAAGTTTAATACTTGCAGGGTGATACCATAAGATGCCACATCAGATAAAGTGAGGTATAAGGAACCAATGAAGAATGAAGATCTTTGGATCAGAAATCCTCCGAGAGAGGTAATCCCAATTTTTACCGCATTGGGAGAAACAATTTTAAAAAGCTTTTTTGGGGAATATGGAATTTCTGACTTAAGGATTGCTGTTAGTTCTGCATCAAAAAACGATCTGTAGCAGAGAAACCTATTGGTCAATACCGATATGAACTTACCTACAACCATTGAAAATATTCCAAATCCGGCAACCAGAAAAATCGCAGTAATGGTAATTTCCAGAATTTGAGAAATAATAATAATTTGCTTTAGCCGCGATATTAATCCCCTGCCCTGCATAAGGGCATCATAGTAGAGCGTGTACATCTGGTACACAGTTAGTAAAATATACAGTATCCATGAGCTTATAGCTACGTTATAATTGCCGGTGTAACTTTTCAGGATAGAAGATATATAAAAGCTGCCGGCAGTAAGCATCACGAATAGTAATGCGAGTGCCACGATCAGGTAGTATCGCCGCATAACGATCATTATACCTTTTAATAAGCTATAATCAATTATTTGGCTATCGCTAACAAGCTCGTATCCTTTTGGCTTTAAGTCTTTTGCCCCGCTGAAAATATAAATGACATTCCTGGTAAATGCGGCGCTGAATCCAAAATCAATTAGCAGGGTAAATGAACCTACCGTTATGAAAACTGTCCACAATCCGACGTCTTCCGCAGAAAGCATGCGCAGTGCCAGTGGAAGCAATATTATGCCGGTCGCCACCCTTAGAAAGGTAGCTCCGAAATTCCATAAAACGTCTATTTTGCTAATTTTCAATTTCTTCCTTTCAGAGGATTAGATTGGTGATGCCCGGAATTTGTAAAGGGAATTAGATTCGCGGAAGATTTCCATAAAGTTTTTGCAAAAATATTCATCAAAACTATTCTTTGTATAAATAGAAACGTGCCTGATCTCCATCGTTTATAGCGTTTAGTTTCTGCGCCTGCTTTGAGAATGCGCGGATCGTTTTTGAATCAAAAATATTCTTTTCTGGCTTCAATGGGATATCCCTTAAATATCGTTCACTTCCCGTAAATTGAAATTCATCTGAATCGAATTGTACTTCTTTTAAAATAAAGCCTGCTTTTAGGCTTAAAATACGAATGCTATCTATGGTATGGAGAAAAAAATGACGGGGGGCATCCAACTGTACCCAATCAGCCTTATATTTTCTGCTGGCAAAAGAAGATGCCACCGGAATTCGAATCAGAAGGTATGAATCGGGGTTCAATAATTTATAAATGGCCTGCAATTTTTCCAATGGCTGATCCATATGTTCAAATGCATGGTGGAGCATGATAAAATCATAGGTACCGGTCATATCTTCCATGTGTTTTTTCCAAATAGTTACCCCGCATTTGTAATGAATAGTGGATTTAATAAATGGGTCAGCACCCGTTAAGTGGGTAAATCCCAGGCTGCTCATAACAAGAAGTAAGATCCCGGTTCCTGAACCGATATCTAAGATCTTTGAACCGTAATTCAAGTTGAGCAGATCCATCGACATCAATGGTACCGGATCTTTAATTAAATGCGACAATAATTTGCCTATCGGGCTAAAATGGCCAAGCTGATAATCCAGGGAAAGTTTTTTGATTCTCCGCTTTAGCGTTCTTTTTGCTAAAAAATGCTCGTTATGCTCATCAAATGATAAGTAATTATCAGGATAATATTTAGAAAGGTCGTCCGGGATATCTAAAAGTTGAATACATCCGCATTTTGAGCATTCAAGGTAATTGAACTCATCCCTAAATCCAAACATCATCTCCCTGACCTTAATTATGTTGTTATTACCTTTATTATCACAAATTTTGCAATTTGTATTCTCCATATATTTTTTTGAATTGGCAAGGCCTAACTTTATCGTAAAAATGGATGAAGTTTTGACTTTGTAGCAAAATAAAATCGTAACAACTATTGAATGCCGCAGATTTTTTGTTTTGCAAATTTAAGATAAATAGATTAGCCTTGAAGTTTTGTACTTAACATTCGGAGATAATGTTATTAGCATCTTCATTAGTAAGGATAGAAAGCAGTAGAGATGCATCAGCTTTTATGGCTTTTTCATTCAGTAAAAAAGTTAATGCCTCAAATATGAGAGAACAGTTGCAGTAATAAGGTCAGTTTTAGCCCAGTCCATCTACCTGATTAGGATTTTTGTTCGTTAATTTGCGCTCTGATCTTGAACATATCCTTTGGAAAACGATAAAATACATTTGGCAATAGTAGGTATCAGGGGCATTCCAAATAGTTATGGAGGTTTTGAAACGCTAACGGAATACCTTGTGGAGTATCTTGCACCGCATATGGAAATTACGGTCTATTGTTCTTCTAAAGATATGGACACATCGTTAACAACTTATAAGGGGGCAAACCTGAAATACATACCGCTTAGCTCACACGGCAGTATTGGGATCCTGTACGACAGCATTGCCTTTGCCGAAGCATTAATAAAGTATGATAAGGTTTTATTTTTGGGGTTTGGAGGGGGCTTTGTTCTTCCATTTTTTAAAAAGTACCGTTCCAAAATCATATTGAACCTGGGTGGATTAGACTGGAAACGAAACAAATGGTCGGGCTTTGCCCAGGCGGTGATCAAAACATCCGAAAGGCTGCTGGTGCGTTACAGTGCCGGGCTGGTGGCTGATAATATCGGGATCAGGAACTATATTTTTGACACCTACAATCGAAACAGTACGCTGATCGCTTATGGCGGCGACCAGGCTGTGAAGCGGGCGCCTGAAAAAGATTCCCTGGAAAAATATGCTTTCCTGCAAGGTGAATATGCCTTTAGTGTGACAAGGATTCAGGAAGATAATAATATTGATATGATATTGGATGCATTCTGTTCTGCGCACCGCATTCCGTTGGTTATGGTGGGAAACTGGACTAATTCGGCCTATGGAATCCGGACAAAATCAAAATACGTGGGCAGGGCCGGCCTGTTTCTTTTAGAGGCGATCTATGACCGCGAGAAGTTAGACGTCCTGCGAAGTAACTGTACCGTATATATACATGGGCATTCAGCAGGGGGTACGAACCCTTCCCTTGTAGAGGCGATGAGCCTTGGCTTGCCTGTTTTTGCTTTTGCATCGGGCTATAATGAATTTACTACAGAGAATAAAGCATTATACTTCAGGGACCGCGCAGAGCTGGCCGCTCTTGTGCAGAATTATAAGAATTCGGATCTCGGGTCAATGGGCATGGAGCTGCAGAATATCGCACACCGCTTGTATCGCTGGGAAATTGTTGCCGGGCAGTATAAAAAGTTGATCATGGCGGATGTTAAATAGTATAAAAAGGAATTAATTATATATGGTTAAAGTTGCTTTGATTGGTGCAGGTAAAATGGGTTTGTCGCACCTGGCTATTTTGGGCGCTCACCCGGAGGTGGAGATCGCCGGAGTGTGCGATACATCTAAACTGCTCACCAGCGTGCTGACAAAATATTCAGGATATGAATGTTTTTCTGATTACGATCAGATGATACGTAAAGTAAGGCCGGATGCTGTATTTGTAAGTGTTCCTACCCGCATGCCAAAATTATCAGGCATCTTATTGAACAGAAGATACACATTTTTTCGGAAAAGCCTTTTTGTCTGACGCCCGCTGAAGGGACGCCGCTGGTGGACCTGGTTAAAAAAAATGCCCTGATCAACCAGGTTGGCTATCATAATAAGTTTGTGGGGACCTTCCTGGAGGTTAAAAAGATTCTTGAAGGGGGGCATATCGGGGATATTTACCATTTTCAAGCGGACGCCTATGGGCCGGTGGTGATCAAGAAGAGTGAGAATACCTGGAGGTCGAGCCCTGAGGAGGGCGGGGGTTGTCTGATGGATTATGCTTCTCATGTGATCGACCTGCTCAACTATCTCATCTCACCGGTGGAGGAAGTATTTTCCAGCACGGTGAAGTCGATTTTCTCCAGCAGGGTAGACGATGCGGTATATGCCTTGCTTAAACTCCGGTCGAACGTCACCGGGGTTTTATCGGTAAACTGGAGTGATGATACCTACCGTAAAATGTCGACTTCTATAACGGTGATCGGAACCAAGGGTAAGATCATATCCGATGGCAGTGAGCTTAAGGTTTATTTTAAAGACGCAGACTCTTGTCCCCAGGGCTATTCAAAAGGATGGAATGTAAAATATGTGACAGACCTGACGGATCCGGTGGATTTTTATTTAAGAGGAGAGGAGTATTCGGCACAAATAGATTATTTCATCCGGGCGGTACAGGGAAAAGGGGAAAACAGGATTAATACGTTTGAGAGTGCCTTGCTAACGGACAAGGCAATTATGATGATCAGGGAGAAATCAAGAATTTAACATGGAGAGAATTTTATTCGGCGATAACCAGTTTTTCGCAGTTAACCATATTTCGGATGAAAAATCAAGGGCCCAGTCTATACGCTTCAAGAACGACAGCGCCATTTTAAAAACGCTGGATGAGGCCAGGGCAACGGGTATAAATACATTTATGTGCACCACGCATGACCGGATGATCAATATCTGTGATGTCATCCGAAAGCACGGGGATAAATACGCTGACTTTAAAATTTATCCTTGTATGCCTTACGCGCATAAATATGCGAATGCGGCTACTGAGCTTGGAATCGTGGGAGCTTTAAAAGAATATGTACCGGGTAATTTTGTCGGGTCGGTCTTAAAAGGCGGGATGGCTTTTTTGTCGAAGGACTATCTTTCGATCATGGAGCTGCTCGTGGATTCAGAAATGAAGATGTTCAGGGGTATACAGACGCCGGTTATATTCCTGCAGAATGTGCTGACAGACATGCTGCTCGGACTGGGAATGAATGATATCCTGGTCGCTTTTCATGCTTATATCCGCAAAAAGTACCATGCTGAAGCGGGCTTTATTACGATGAATATGCCTAAACTGGTTTCAGTGTTGCATAGGGGTGGGATTGAAAACCCTATCGTATGTGCATCTATCAATAAAGCGGGTTTCAGAATGTCGGGCGGGAAAGACCTTTATGAGCAGGTTTTGAAAGAAAAAAAGATGAGGCTTGTCGCGATGCAGGTGCTTGGGGGCGGAGCAATACCAGTTAGCGAGGCCCTTGAATATGTATGCTCATTTCCGCAAATTGAGTCTATTCTTTTTGGGGCGTCTTCGAAGGTCAATATTGAGGATACTGTGAGCACTATCAAAAAGCTTGATTTGGCTTCGGATTTTTTCCGGATCGCCTGAACCGCATCCGGGAAGGATAAGCTCTAAACCAATTTTCTTACATGCGATAATGCCGTAAGCTCTAAACCCTCTGTATTGCTGATCAGATTTAAGCCCGGGGTTTTTCCCTTTTCAATCGAACCATACTTATCGTCAACCCCCAGGAATTTAGCGCCATTTAGCGTTGCCCATGGTATCGTTTCGGTAAATGACAAAGAAGGGAAATATTTTTTGATAGTTTTCAGTTCTGACAAAATACACAATTTATCATTTGAAGCCAGGCTATCCGTCCCCAGCGTGATATTGAAATTTTCAGACAAGAACATTTCTATCACAGGCAGTTTTTTTTCAAGGTACAGATTGGCCTTCGGACAAAAACACCAATGTACATCCTGGTCCATACGGCGAGCAAAATAGATATCCTTGAGATTTGTAAAGGTATTATGGACAAGCAATATCCGCTGTTCTGATGAGAATAGCGGAAGGAGCGATTGTATGGAATTCCGTGCGTGAGGCTTGAAAAAGTCGATATTCAAATTCAAGCTTTTATAAAAATCAATATATTTCCCGGTTTTATATCTGTATAGTTTATTCTCTTCGTCGCTTTCCTGGTTATGCATGGATGTAAGCTTATAACTTCCTGTGGTGTTTTTTCTCAGAAGCTTCAAAAGTGCCTTTGAAACCGAATATGGCGCATGTGGCGCCAGGGAAGCCGGCAGGGGTTCAAATTCTTTTAAAATTTCAATGGACCTGTTCAGTATTGCTTCAGCGTTTTGAGGATCAAAACCTATAAATTCAACAAACGTATGATAGTGGATCGGGCTCTCGCGCTTAATCGTTTTGGAAAGACTGTTATTTGAAATATCGCCGACCGCAACTATCCCATTTTCCTGCATGGCTTTATCGGCAAGCTCCATAGCCTCTAGAATATCTCTGTGGTCTGCAGTCCGCTTGGCCATCACTGCCGATAAAAAAGGAATAAGCCCGTTTCCTCCAGGTATTTTCCCTGCCAGATGTGAAAGCTCCAGGTGGCAGTGTGTATTGACAAACCCCGGAACGATAATCCCCTTAAAGCGTTTGATGGTGCCTGCCCCTGGATCTTCGCTCCCGGCTAAATTAACGACCCTGCCTGTGTCGTCAACCGAGACGATTCCATCCTTTATCGGCCCACCACTTACCGGGATAATGAAATCAGCGCTGAAGTGCCTGATCATACCGTCATGTAAAGAGAAGCGACATTAATTTTGAGGTTAATTATACTATAAATATAGAATAAGATTACCCAAAGGTCATGCGAAAATCCTTAAAAGATGTGAATACTAATTTCAATTTTTGATTTGGTAAATTGCGACGGATAAATGGAACTATCAAAAATAGATATTCGCGGCTTGTCTGTCGAGCAGCTTAAAGAGCATTTTTCTGCCCTTGGAGAACCGGGATTCAGGGCGAAGCAGGTTTACGAATGGCTGTGGGAAAAGTCATGTACTGATTTCGAGGAGATGAGCAACCTGTCAAAGCCTCTGCGTGAAAAATTAAAAGATCTGTTCACGATCAACAATCTCATTATCCACCAGTCCCAGTTCAGTTCCGATAAAACAATAAAGAACACGTTTAAGCTTTACGATAGCAATATTATAGAAGGTGTTCTGATCCCGGCAACAGACCGGATGACCGCATGCGTGAGCTCACAGGTGGGCTGTAGTCTAACCTGCAAGTTTTGCGCAACCGGGTACATGGACCGAAAGCGGAACCTGAACCCTGATGAGATCTATGACCAGGTGGTTCTCATTGATCGCCAGGCGAAGGAGAACTATCAAACCCCTTTAACCAATATCGTGTACATGGGAATGGGTGAGCCTCTCCTTAATTACGCCAACGTTCTTAAATCTATCGAGCGGGTCACCGCAAAAGACGGTTTGAATATGGCCGCAAAAAGGATAACAGTTTCTACGGCCGGCATCGCCAAGATGATCAGGAAACTGGGAGATGATGAAGTGCGTTTTAACCTCGCGCTTTCTTTGCATGCGGCAAATGATGAGAAGAGAAACACGATCATGCCGATCAATGAGCAAAATTCATTAAAAGCGCTTGCTGATGCGCTTAAATACTATTTTTCCAAGACCAAGAATCCCGTAACCTACGAATATATTGTGTTCCATGACTTTAATGACACTTTACAGGATGCGGAAGAGCTGGCCCGCTTTTGCAAGCATATCCCATGTAAGGTGAACATCATCGAATATAACCCCATCATGTTTGCTGATTTCCTCAATGCCGAAACCGATCGTATTGATGCGTTTGCCGGTTACCTGCGTAGGCACGGTATCAATACCAATATCCGGAGGAGCCGTGGCAAAGATATCGATGCCGCATGCGGACAGCTGGCGGTGAAGAGTTAATTACCGTTAACTGGAAAGTGCAGCACAGCTGAACAAACAGCTACGACAATCTTGTAATTTTAATTTCAACGCCTTGCGGGCGAAAAAACCTCCGCGCACCTCGTTGTTTAAAAAATGACACTAAACCACTACTTCCAGGACTTCCTCTCCTTATTCTTTCCTGAACTCTGTGCAGGATGCGGGACAAATCTTTTCAGGAATGAAGACGTCATCTGCACAAATTGCATTTACCAGCTCCCGGTTACCAACTTTCATAAAGATCCGTTAAACAAGCTTGCAAAGCAGCTCTGGGGAAGATTTATATTCTGTCAGGCCTGTTCATATGTCTATTTCCGGAAAGGTAGCAGAATACAGAATATTATGCACCAGCTGAAATACAATAAACGGCCAGAGGCAGGCGTCAGAATGGGTAAGTTGTATGCATATGTGCTAAACAGCTCTGTTGAATGGTATAAACCAGATCTCATTGTTCCTGTGCCGCTTCATCCCCAAAAATTAAAACAACGCGGATACAACCAGAGTGAGAGCATTTCACAGGGGCTGGCATCCGTACTCCATATTCCCGTATTGTCAGATCATTTAACACGAATTGAAAATACAGAAACCCAAACACGGAAATCCCGGTTTGAACGATATGAGAACCTGAAAAGTGCATTCTACTGCAAGGATAAAATTAGTCTGGCCGGAAAGCATATTCTTTTGGTAGACGATGTTATGACTACCGGGGCTACGCTCGAAGCATGTGCTGCAGTATTGCTGGGTGTTGAGGGAACCGTAATTAGTATTGTTACCCTTGCATTTACGGAGTAGGAAAGATGCGCGGCTAATTCCTTTAATCAATTTTAAACCTTTGATAATTACCCTGTTAAAGCCAAATAGAAATTAATTCTGAATTCGTGTAACCTTTTCCATCAATCACCGTACAAAAACATGAGAGCGTTAATTTTGACAGAAAGAGCTGGATGCCATATAGGCTCCGGCTTTTTCTGATTTACAGGGGTTTGGTTTTCAGCAACGACCTGATCTTGTTATAGAGATCGTTAGGTATAAATGGCTTCATCACGTAACCATCCATTCCGCTTTCAGTGATAGTTTCCAGTTCGTGGGCAAAAATAGATGCGGTAAGCGCGACGATAGGCAGCGTAGTAAACGATCCCCCTAGATTACGTATAGCCCTGGATGCTTCCATGCCATCCATAACAGGCATGTGCAGATCCATCAGGATAAGATCATATTCAGATTGCTGCACCTTGTCCACAGCTATCTGGCCATTTTCAGCAAAATCAACCTTGACACCCCATTTAACCAGCACTTTGTTCGCCAGAATGCGATTCATTTCATTATCATCAACTACCAGTATAGTCGCCGACAGCTGTTGAAGGGGAGTTTTCTTTTCTGTTTGGATAGAAGGATCTTCTGAACGGTTAAAATCAATAACAAAACTAAATGCAGATCCCTTACCGAGCTCACTTTCGACCACAATTGTTGAATTATATAATTGAACGAGGCTTTTAGTGATAGTCAAACCTAAACCGGTGCCACCATATTTCCTGGTAGTATCTGAACTGGCTTGTGTATATGAGCTGAATATGTAATCTATCTTATCCGGTTCTATGCCGATACCTGTATCAGAGATCTCGAACCGTACTTTTATGCTTTTCTTAGTTTCCTGCAAAAGATCTATCTTGAGCTTCACCTCGCCATCTTCGGTGAACTTAACAGCGTTGCCCAGAAGATTTATTAATATCTGGTACAGACGGGTATGGTCTCCTCTAACATAGTTTGGGATGCGGTGATCAATTTCAGACTTAAGTACCACCGTTTTTTCAGCGGTTTTAAATTGCAGGGAATTCAGCGTTTGTGTAACCAGCTCCTTGAGGTCCACATTAACGTCTTCCAGAACCATATTCCCGGTCTCAATCTTAGTAAAGTCAAGAATGTCGTTGATCAGCTTGAGAAGGTTCTGGGCAGAAAATCCCAGGATCTGCAGGTTCTCCATTTGAGATTCAGTAGGATTATCATCCATGAGGATATGGGACATCCCAATAACGGCATTTAATGGGGTGCGTATTTCATGGCTCATAACGGACAGGAAAGTTTCTTTTGCTTTGCTAAGCTGAAGGGCTTCCTCGCGTGTTTTTATCAATTCCTCTTCCGCAAGCTTCCGCTCAGAAATATCATTAATGATCTCCACCTGCTGATCCAGGCTGCCATCTTTATTAAACGTTGGCGTATTTGAGATCGATAGCCATACAGGTGATCCATCTTTTTTATAGCTTAACAATTCAATATTCGAAGGGATACAAAGAGATGCCTGCTTTCTGGCAGTGGCAAGCAGTTCCTGGTCTGTTCCTTCTCCGGACAACAAGTCGCCCGGCCGGGTATTTTTAAAATCCTCAAGGTTGTAGCCTGTCAAGTTTTCAAGCGCCTCATTGATCCATTTGATCTTTCCGTCGCTCGTGCTGATAGCAACTCCGTTAATGGTTTTGCTAGCTACAAGCGATAAAAGAGTAAGCTGTTCTTCCGCATTTTTCTGTTCAGTAATATCATTGACGATCTCAACCTGCCGCTCAATTTCACCGGACTCATTCAGGATAGGCGTTGCAGATGAATGAAGCCAGATGGGACTGCCATCTTTTTTATAAACCTGCAGATCTATCCGGTAAGGCCGTTTCTTCGCCAATGCCTGGCGGGAGTATTCAAGCACACCTTCGTCTGTGCCCTCGCCAGCGACAACCTCGCTAAGCAGCTTGCCCTTAAGTTCATCTAAGGTAAAGCCCAGAAGATCCTCAGTTGCTGCATTTATCCAGGTGACTTTTCCCTTGCCGTCACAGATCACCACACCGCTGGCAGATTTACTTGCCACCAAAGAAAGCATCTCAAGTTCTTCCTGAGCCTTTTTACGGGACGTTATATCAATGATTACCTCTACTTCCTTAAAAATATCCCCCTTTTCATCAAGTATAACGGAATTCAGAACGGACAGCCATATCGGCGTTCCGTCCTTACGATAAGCAAAAAGATCAACGGTAAAGGGCTGTTTGTTTTTTGTAGACTCCCGGGCCCTCTCCAGCACCTTTTTATCTGTCCGTTCCCCGGATAATTTATCGCCCAGCCTATGGCCCAGAAGATCTGCCGAACTGTAACCAGTAATCAGCTCGGATGCTTCATTCGCCCAAATGACATGGCTGTGCTTGTTACTGATGACCACGCCATTATTTACCCTGTTCGCAGCAAGTGATAACTGCTCAAGCTCTTCTATCAACTTTCGCTGCTCACTAATATCTCTGCCGTTGATGTACCACTTATCATTTTTAGTTGCCGCAGACCAGCCCATCCACTTTACTCCGCCATCCTTTAACCTGATCCGGGTTTCCATTTCAAAATTTTTCTTGCCTGCACTAAGTCCTTCGCCTACTTTGGGAAGCATATTGATCATATCCTCTTCCAGGAAGAAATCCGAGATCGGTCGCCCCCTGCATTCATCCGGCGAGTAGCCCGTTAATTTCTCAACGGCGTTATTTATAAGCAGGATCGTTCCGCTGCGGTCAATGATAATCTGTAGCTCGGCAGAATTGTTAAACATGGTGCTGATCCCCTCATATTTAGCATTCAAAGCGTTCAGCTGGATATTTTTCTTGCGCGCCTCCAGATGTGAAACCACTTCAGCCGCGAGATCTGTTAAAGCCTGCCTTTGGTGTTCATCCAGTTCTCCAGGAACAATATCCATCACGCACAATGAACCCAGCTTAAAGCCATCAGAATTAATAAGGGGGGCCCCAGCATAAAAGCGGAGGTATGGATACGCAACAACACATGAGAGCCCGGACACGCGCGGATCTGAAAATGTATCCCGGATTTCAAACAACTCGTCCTGCTGGATGGTGAGCTGGCAAATGGAATCTTCACGGGGAGATTTATCCCCTTCCATTCCCAGGTGCGACTTAATGAACTGACTCTCCTGGTCAATAAAGGTGATCGTAGCGATCGGTTTTTTGCAGATATAGGAAGCTAAACGCGTGATCGTATCATATTCCTTCTCAGGAATAGAATCCACGATCTGATAGCTCTCTAAGGAAAGCAGCCGGGCATGTTCAGAAACATCTGTAAAAATATCGGACATAGGTGCGATAGAAATCTTCTATTTAGAATACAAGGGAAATTTTTCCATCATTTCGTTGACTTTTTTACGGACCTTTTTGAAATTAGATGTGTGCGCCGGCTGAGATATTATCTCATCTATCAGTTCCACTATCCTGACCATTTGCTTCTCTTTTAATCCCCGGGTGCTGACAGCTGCAGTACCCACGCGGATGCCTGATGTTACAAAAGGCGATTTATCATCAAAAGGCACCATATTCTTATTGATGGTTATCGCTGCTTCTCCTAATGCGTTTTCCGCATCCTTGCCGGTAATGTTTTTATTCCTCAGGTCAATTAGCATCATGTGATTATCTGTTCCGCCCGATATAAGCTGGTAGCCCCGCTCTACAAAAGCTTCGGCCATAGCCTCTGCATTTTTCTTCACCTGGACAATATATTTCATGTAGCCGTCGCTCAAAGCCTCACCAAAAGCGATGGCTTTTGCCGCGATGATGTGTTCCAGAGGCCCTCCCTGGGTTCCCGGGAAAACAGCCATATCGAGTACAGAGGACATCATTCTTAGCTCTCCCTTGGGGGTTTTCTGCCCCATTGGATTTTCGAAATCCTGTCCGATCATGATCATCCCGCCCCGCGGGCCTCTCAATGTTTTATGGGTTGTGGTAGTAACTATATGGCAATGAGGAAGCGGATCGTTCAAAAGACCGCGTGCGATCATCCCCGCAGGATGGGAAATATCCGCCATCACCAGGGCTCCGATCTTATCTGCAACTGCACGGATAAATTTATAGTCCCAGTCCCTCGAATATGCTGATGCCCCGCAAATGATCACTTTGGGTTTTTCTTTTAAAGCTACTTCTTCGAGCTTCTTATAATCGATTAAGCCGCTTTCGCGATCTACACCATAGAAAAATGGCTTGTACAATTTCCCTGAAAAATTTACCGGGGACCCATGAGTAAGATGTCCGCCGTGGGAAAGATCAAATCCCAGTATCTTGTCCCCGGCATTTAAAAGAGCAAGCAGAACGGCAGCATTGGCCTGCGCGCCAGAATGCGGCTGCACATTTGCCCAGCTGGCGTTAAATAGTTCTTTAGCACGCTCGATGGCAATGCTCTCTACCTCGTCAACAACTTCACAACCTCCATAATATCGCTTTCCCGGCAAGCCTTCTGCGTATTTATTGGTGAGCACCGAGCCAGCAGCTTCCATAACCTGCTTGCTTACAAAATTTTCCGATGCGATTAATTCCAGCCCTGTTTCCTGGCGTTCCTGTTCTTCATCAATTAAACTGAATATAAGTTTATCTCTCTTCATGTAAGTATTAAAGTGTTATAATATAAATTAAAATAAAGCGTCGCGCGTAAAAATACAAATTAAGATCCGGTTGAGCTAAGTTTCGCTTCGATCCGGAAATTATTAAAGCCATGACCCGTTTGCACGGAGATCAGGTCCTGCTGCAGCATCTCCAAAAGGGCTAGAAAATTATATACAAAATGAACTTTGTTTTCTGAGCTAGCCCACAAACCTTTAAAGTCCAGCTTCTTATTTATTTCCAGTAGCTTTCTAATCGCAGTTTTTTGATCTTCAATGTTATACGGATATTGCTCAACCACATGCCCGTCCGTATTATCACGCTGAAGGTTACGGTTAATGACCTTACTGTAGGCCATCAGTAATTTATAAAGATCGAAGGATTCCAATTCTTCACCGGGTTCAGATGTCAAGGCGATCCGCTGAAGATCAAACGGAATATTTCCCCGTTTTTCCTGCTGAAAGCGCTCGTGTTCCAGCAGCCGGAATTCTTCGGCAACCAGCTTGATCTTCTTGTACTCAATCAGTTTCCGGATCAGGTCTTGCTTCAGGTCGATCTCGTTACCCAGTTCATCCAGGTCCAGACGCGGTAAAAGCATCTTAGCCTTGATCCGCATCAGGGTTGCTGCAACAAAAATGAATTCGCTGGCAATCTCCATGTTCAACGCGCTCATATGGTGCAGGTAATTCAAGAAATCATCGGTAATCTTAGCTATAGGAACATCCTGAATATTAAGTTCATCCCGTTCAATAAAAAATAAAAGCAGGTCAAAGGGCCCTTCAAATTGGGGAAGCCTGATTTCGAAATTTTCCTGAGCTGTCATGTGCAGATCAAAAGTAAGCAAGGGAAATGAGAAAATGAAGGTCGGGGACGGAAGTCGGAGGTCTGAGGCCGGAAGTCTGACATGCAAAAGCCTACCATCTCGGACTTCAGCTTACTGCTTTCATCCATCAGCCTCCGACCTCAAACATCAGACCCCAGAATTCAGATCTCATTCCACAACCTTTCCCGGATCAACCTTTTATTAAAAAAAGTTTCATAAATAAGTTATTTTTGCTGGATAATTTTTTACAAAACCTACATGGAAGTTAAGGCAGGCGAATTTCTCGAGCAGATAAACTACCCTTCTGATCTGAAAAAATTCCAGGAGGCAGATCTGGACCGGATCTGCGCAGAACTCAGGCAGTTCATCGTAGATACAGTTTCTGTCAACGGGGGGCACTTTGGGTCCAGCTTAGGGGTTGTTGAGCTGACCGTGGCGCTCCATTACGTGCTGAACACGCCCTACGATCAGCTGGTCTGGGATGTAGGACATCAGGCATACGGCCATAAGATCCTTACCGGCAGGCGTCACAGCTTCCATACAAACCGCATTTATAAAGGCATAAGTGGGTTCCCCAAACGCGCCGAAAGCGAGTATGATACCTTCGGAGTAGGCCATTCTTCGACGTCAATATCTGCTGCACTGGGCATGGCGGTGGCTTCAAACTACAAGGGCGAAACCAACAGGCAGCATGTGGCTGTTATAGGAGACGGTGCGATGACCGGCGGAATGGCTTTTGAAGCGCTGAACCATGCGGGTATTGAAAAATCGAATATCCTGGTGATCCTGAATGATAACTGCATGTCTATCGATCCGAATGTGGGCGCGCTGAAAGAATATCTGACTGATATTACAACTTCAAAATCCTACAACCGCTTTCGCGATGATATTTCTTATGTCCTTACCAAGATCTCAGAACTTGGCCCGAATGCCCATGAAATAGTAAAGAAAGTGGAAAAATCTATAAAAGGGGGCTTGCTTAAGAAAAGCAATTTCTTCGAGGCACTTAAATTCCGCTATTTCGGGCCTATTGACGGTCATGACGTAAAACATATGGTCAAAGTGCTTAGCGACCTCAAAGATATTCCCGGACCGAAACTGCTGCATTGCGTAACGGTCAAAGGCAAAGGGTACGCACTGGCAGAAAGAGACCAAACCAAATGGCATTCCCCCGGTCTTTTTGATAAGATCACCGGTGAAATTCAAAAAACAGTTACCGATAAGCCCCTGGCCCCGAAATACCAGGATGTCTTTGGCAACACCATGGTGGAACTTGCGGAAAAGAACAGCAAGATCATGGGTGTTACGCCTGCGATGCCTTCCGGGTCGTCCTTAAATATTATGATGAAGGCGATGCCCGAACGTGCATTTGACGTTGGGATAGCAGAGCAGCATGCGGTAACATTCTCGGCCGGACTGGCTACGCAAGGTATGATCCCGTTCTGTAATATCTATTCAACCTTTATGCAGCGTGCCTTTGACCAGGTGATACACGATGTGGCCATACAAAAATTAAATGTCGTTTTTTGCCTTGATCGTGCCGGATTTGCGGGTTCTGACGGCCCCACACATCACGGCGCCTACGATCTGGCTTACATGCGATGTATCCCAAACATGATAGTTTCAGCCCCGATGAATGAGGAGGAGCTGAGAAATCTGATGTTCACCGCGCAGCAGGGAAATAAAGGGCCTTTCAGCATCAGGTACCCTCGCGGCAACGGGGTCATGACCGACTGGAGAAGGCCTATGAAAGAAATTGAGATAGGAAAAGCCAGAACGATATGCGAAGGGGAAGATGTCGCTATACTCAGTATCGGGCATATAGGCAACGAAGCTGTGAAAGCCTGCCTGGAATTGAATTCTGAAGGGATTCATCCGGCGCATTACGATATGCGCTTTGCTAAGCCGCTTGATGAAACGCTCCTGCACCAGGTATTCAAAAAGTTTAAACACGTAGTAACTATAGAGGACGGCTGTGTCCAGGGCGGCATGGGTAGTGCCATCCTCGAATTCATGGCAGACCATAATTATTCCTCTCGGGTTGTCCGTCTTGGGATCCCCGATAAGATTATTGAACATGGCGAACAACCTGAGCTGTGGTCGGAATGTGGATTTGATGCACAGGGGATTGTGAAAATGGTTAAAAGTTTGGTGGTAGGCAGGGCTACCAGAAGTATTGCTTCGTGAAATGAATTTCTCCCTGGCGCCCCTTCAGGTGACGAGGGACCTCCCGATTAAGGCTCTGGACCTCAATACCCCTAACCACAATCTTTGTCACTTAGCGGTTCATTCAAATTTCTGACAACTGGCGAGCTACGCTGCGTCCATGGTAGATCGGAATGATCCCCACTCATTTCACCTAATTTTGCTGTTGTGACCATAAAAGTTCAACTTTACAGCAATGAACTCTCTTAAAAAGCTTTTTGATATAGAATTTCCAATCATTCAGGCAGGTATGGTCTGGTGCAGCGGCTGGCGACTGGCGTCTGCCGTCTCAAATGCCGGTGGCCTGGGCCTGATCGGCGCCGGTTCTATGTACCCGGAAATTTTGCGGGACCATATCCGGAAATGTAAAGCTGCTACTTCGAAGCCTTTTGGTGTAAATGTGCCCTTGTTATCCAAATATTGGGGAAATAATGGATATTCTGGCAGAAGAACAGGTGAAGACCGTCTTCACTTCTGCGGGAGATCCTTCAAAATGGACAGCTTTTCTGAAAGAACATGATATGAAGGTTGTCCATGTGATCGCCAATATAAAATTTGCACAGAAGGCAGAACAAAGCGGAGTGGACGCCGTCGTTGCCGAAGGCTTTGAAGCCGGCGGACATAACGGCCGTGAAGAAACCACCACATTGTGCCTGGTCCCGGAGATCTGCCAGGCAGTATCGGTTCCGGTAATTGCAGCTGGCGGGATTGGAAGCGGAAAGGCAATGCTTGCTGCCATAGCGCTTGGTGCGGAAGCGGTTCAGGTGGGCTCCTTATTTGCTGCCTCTTTAGAATCATCTGCCCATAATAATTTTAAAAATGCCATGGTGAATGCAAAGGAGGGTGATACCAAACTAAGCATGAAGTCGCTTATCCCAGTAAGGTTGATGAAAAATGAATTCTTCCGTCAGGTGGAAAAAGCCGAAGCAGATGGAGCTAGCCGCTCCGATCTGATGGCCTTACTAGGCCGCGGACGTGCCAAATTGGGCATGTTTGAAGGCAATGTGGAAGATGGCGAGCTGGAGATCGGGCAAATAGCATCAACCATCCATGAAATAAAGCCTGCCGCGCAAATTTTGCAGGAGATATGGGATGAATTTATTGCCGAGAAAGCCAGGATTAGTAAATTGACCTTTTAATTTGATATGAAGCATCTGGATATTAATATTAGTGGCAAGGTTCAGGGAGTTTTTTTCAGGGCTACAAGTAAAGCTGTTGCCGATCAGCTGGGTATAAAAGGTTCGGTACGTAATCTCCCCGATGGAACCGTGTTTATTGAAGCTGAAGGCGATGATTTTTCACTGGAGCTTTTCCTGGAGTTTTGTCACAAAGGGTCAGACCGTTCCCTGGTAGAAAAAGTCGATGTTTCGGAAGGGGAATTCAAAGAATATCGTAATTTCGAGCTTGTTAAAAGGTAGTCACAATGCTAATTATCTCTCTAATTGTCAGCAATTAAAAAATTTGCCGGTCAGACTGCTATTTACGGATTAAGCACGGTTATTTCCAGGCTTCTTAATTTTGTTCTTACTCCAATTTATGTTAGGGTCTATCCGGTAAAAGTTTACGGTACTCTTACGGTTATGTTCGCCTGGGCTTCTATGCTGAATGCATTTCTTGCATTTGGTATGGAAACCACTTTCTTCCGGTACCTGAATAAGTATGAGAATGAAAAGCAAAAAGTATATAACAACACCTTTGTTGTTGTATGTGCTGTTTCATCAGTATTCTTATTATTTACGCTTCTTTTTGTTAAGGACATTGCGGTTTGGATGCAGGATGGAAAGGTTTATAACCAGGACTATGCTACCTATGTAAAATATTTTATCTGGATACTGCTTGCTGATGCTCTGGCAGTAATTCCTTTTGCAAAACTCCGCGCTGACGGCAAACCCATCCGTTACAGCATCATTAAATTTGCCAATATCCTCATATTTGTGGGTCTTAATCTCTTCTTTATATACGTCGTTCCCTTTATTATTAAACAGCACTTGCCAGGTGAAAGCCTGATAACGGGATGGTACCGGCCGGGATGGGTTGGATATGTGTTCCTTTCTAATCTCATAGCAAGTGTGCTAACGCTTGTATTTCTATTGCCGCAAATTCTGCAGCTTCAATTGAAGTACGACAAAAAACTCCTGAAAGATATGATGTTCTATAGCTTTCCGGTGTTTATTGCCAATATTTCATTCATCATAAATGAGAATGTTGATAAAATATTTTTGGGATACCTGCTTCCCTCAGGGATATCAGATCAGGAAGCAGGTATTTATGGGGCTTGTTCTAAAATCGCGATCTTTCTAAGCATATTCATACAGGCATTCCGCCTGGGAGCAGAACCGTTCTTTTTCAGCCATGCGAAAAATAAGAATTCAGGAGATACCTATGCCCGGATCATGAACTATTTCGTAATAGCTGTTTGCCTGATCTTTGTTATGCTGGTTGCGAATATCGAGCTCTTAAAGTATTTTATAGACGGGGATGATCCTAAACAAAAGGCGCTGTACTGGTCTGGTTTAAAGATAGTTCCGGTTTTATTATTTGGGTATGTCAGCCTTGGGATTTATATTAATTTATCGATCTGGTACAAATTATCTGATCAGACACGTTATGGATTATATATTTCTGGTATTGGGGCGGTTTTAACGATTATTTTGAATATCATGTTCATACCTGAATACAGCTATGTGGCATCTGCATGGATCTCCCTAACTGCATATACCACGATGATGATATTATCCTATGTGATGGGACAAAAGAATTACCCTATCCCATATAATATTAAAAAAAATGCAGGATATCTGTTAGCATCTGTAGGTATAGTATTTGTATCATTTGTGGTATTTAATCGTAATTTGATCATTGGAAATGCACTGTTTGTTATATTTACAGTAACAACATTATATATAGAACGTAAGGAATTAACGGCAATATTTAAATCAGAAAATCTTTAAATCAACCTCACATCTCATATCTCACACCTCAAACAGTGAACATTAAAATTATAAACAGATCCGCTCACGCACTCCCGGCTTATGAAACTTCGGCTTCGGCTGGAATGGATCTGCGTGCTGATCTTACGGAAACTGTTATCATTGCCCCGATGGGAAGGAAACTTATTCCAACGGGCTTATATATGGAGCTGCCTGTTGGTTTTGAAGCTCAGATAAGGCCCCGGAGCGGACTGGCATTAAAGCATGGGATCAGCATACTAAATTCACCGGGGACTATTGATGCGGATTACCGCGGAGAATTAAAGATCCTGCTGATCAATTTTTCGGATACAGACTTTGAAGTGGGCAATGGCGATCGTATCGCTCAAATGATCATTTCGCGCCATGAGCAAGTCAATTGGGAAGAGGTTGAGCTGCTGACTGAAACGGTCCGTGGTGCGGGTGGTTACGGACATACCGGATTATAATATGAAAGCGAAACTGATCATAACATTAAGCCTTTCGATTTTCATAACCAGCCTGCAGGCGCAAACCAGGCAGGGGCCAGTGATCGTCGTAGGTAAAGTTTTAAATCAGAAGGATAGCCTGCAGGTCACCGAACTCTATTTTGACGGGCTGCATGAAAAATTAATGGAGAATTATCCCCAGGCGACTACTTTTTTCAATAAAGTGATGGAGATAGACCCCCAGAATGATGCCGCCATGTTCGAGCTCTCATCCCTCAGTTTCGCCCAGGGTAAACAAGCTGAGGCTGAACGGTTGATCAGAAATGCGGTGACCGTGAAGCCGGATAACAGGTGGTACTGGTCTTTTCTTGCGGATATCTATAAAAAGACAAATAATGTCTCAGAGCTCGTACTGGTTCTTGAGGAGCTTATCCGGCTGGCCCCCGGGAATGAGTCATACTATTATGACCGTGCAAACGCCCTGATGATCCTCAAAAAATCAAATCAGGCTGTAGCGGCGTATGAAGAGATCGAATCGAAGTTTGGATCTTCGGAGGATCTCTCTGCGGCTAGGCAGCGTATCTTGATGCAGCAGGGGAAACCTGAAAAGGTAGAAGAGGAGCTTGAACAGCAAATAAAAGATAAGCCTGATGATGTGCGCAATTATTTATACCTCAGCGAGGTATACACCAAATCCGGCGACCGTGCGAAAGCCATTGGAATCCTGAACAAAGCAAAAGCGCTGGAGCCCGCAAATGCGCTTATCCGGCTTGTCCTTGCAGATAATTATAAAGCTCTAAACCAGTCTGAAAATGCATTTATTGAGCTGAAAGTTGCTTTTGCAGATCCTAATCTCAGTGTTGACGAAAAGGTGCGCATCGTGCTTTCTTTTTTCCCCTTGTTTGCTGATATGAAAGCAAGGGCTTATGCAAACGAGCTTGCGTCCATCATGACCAAAACTCACGCCGATGAGGCCAAGGCTTTTGCTGTGTACGGCGATGTCCTTTTCCAGGAGAAAAAATACAAGGAAGCCCGCGATTCTTATAAGAAAGCGCTGAAGCTTAACGATCAGGTATACCAGATCTGGGAGCAGCTATTGCGCATTGAAGTGGGGCAGGGGGATTTTCAGCTGGCGATAACCGATGGGGAAGAAGCCCTAACCATATTTCCAAACCAGGCAGAGGTGTATTTATATACGGGGATTGCTTACGGACAGACTAACAGACATGAGAAGGCGGTATCTTATCTTAGAAATGCAGGTGATCTTGAAACAGAAGATGCGGAGATACAATCACGGATATTTTCTACCCTCGGGGACTCTTATAATGCCTTAAAAAAATATAAAGAATCAGATCAGGCCTATGACAAAGCTCTCGGGATAAATCCCGATAATAGTTATGTGCTGAACAATTATGCATACTATTTGTCGTTAAGGGGTGAGAACCTGGACAAGGCCGAAAAAATGTCCCAGCGCTCCGTTCAGCTTAACCCTGGCAACGCTTCGTCAGAAGACACGTATGCATGGATCTTATTCCGGCAGAAGAAGTACCAGGAAGCCAGAACCTGGATAGAAAAAGCCTTGAGAAACGATAGCACTAATAATTCTACCCAGGTGGAACATTATGGTGATATTTTATATTTATTAAATGAAAAGGAACTGGCGCTAAAGCAATGGGAGAAGGCAAAAGCCCTTGGCCCAGGGTCAGATAAACTGGATAGAAAAATCAATGAAAAGAAATATATTGAATAAAGCGATTATTATTTTGTTTTTGCTTGGCGTACTCGCTGGCTGTAAGGCAAAAAAAGCAGTGCTTAGCCCGGCGCCGCTTCCCTCGGAAACTACAGTGACGCCCCCGGTTGAGAATAATGGAATTGATCCGAAGCAGGATAGGCTTCTGGCTATCAAAAATCGAACAACCACTTTCAACACCTTGTCTATGAAGGCCAAGACAGGGCTCAGCATTGGAAATAACTCTAACGATGTGACGATGAATATCCGCATTAAAAATAATGAGGCGATTTGGGTTTCTGTTACAGCTATCGCCGGATTGGAGGTTGCAAGGGCTTTGATTACACCGGACAGTGTTAAGGTATTAAACAAGCTGGAGAATGAGTATATTAAAAAACCTTTTAGTTATCTCTATGAATTTACCAATAACAAGATCAATTTTGGAACGCTTCAGGCGGTATTGATAGGTAACCTCATTCCCGAATTTATCAGCGAGTCTACGGATGTGACTATAACGGCTGCACAGGCAGAACTAAAAAGCGTTATCGGGCCGATAATGTATAATGTTCTAGTAAATGGTCAGAATAACGTCGTTCAAACCAGGTTAAGTGATGCATTAGCAGGACAATCGCTGATTGCCACCTATGGTGACTTCCGGTTGTTGTCCCAGCAGCAGTTCCCGCATGCGATGCTGATGAAATCTCAGGCGAAAAATAAAAGTATCACCCTTGACCTGAGTTTCACGAAAGTCGAATTGGATGTGCCTGTGGATATGCCTTTTAGAGTTCCTGAGCGTTTTTTGATCAAAAATTAGATACATTTACCTGAATGAAGTTGCTGAGGTATTTCTTATATATTGCTATATTTTGTACTTGCTCAACGGCTTATGGTCAGAGCAGCTCTGAGCTTAAACGTCGGAAGGACGCGTTAACACGTGAAATTGCATCCCTGAACAGCAGCCTCAATCAGACCTCCACAAATAAAAGCCTTTCGCTAAAACAGATCAGGGCGCTCAATGCGCAGATCCGGCTTCGCGAGGAAAAGATAAGCACCATTAATTCGGAGGTGAAACTGCTGGATAATCAGATCTCTGATAATACCAGCGCCGTCCGCTCCCTTCAATCCCAACTAGACAAGCTTAAAAAGGAATATGCCGGCATGGTACTTTTTGCCTTCCGGAATCAAAGCTCATACAGCAAGCTGATGTTTATTTTTGCCGCCCAGAATTTTAACCAGGCTTACAAGCGGCTGAAATACCTTCAGCAGTTCAGCGAGTACCGTAAGAAGCAGGCCATGTACATTGAAGGGACTTCAACAGACCTGAACGTTAGAATTTCTGAGCTGGATAGGAACAAACAGGAGAAAAGCCATTTACTGAGCGATCAGCAAAAGGAACGGAAGACGCTGGGCGTTCAGAAGAACAGTAAATCAAGGGTATTGACAGGGCTAAGCAACCAGGAGAGAAAATTGAAGCAGGAGCTTTCCAAAAAACAAAGGGAATCTGCTACCCTGAACAGGGCGATTCAGAATGCCATTAATCGTGAAATTGAGGCAGCCAGGAAGAGGGCAGAGGCTGAAGCAAGGGCGGCCGCCGCCAGAGCAAAGTCAGAAAACAAAGATGCCCCCGACACGAAGCCTATATCAAAAGGATCAAGTATCCTGGCAGCGACTCCCGAATCCGCCAAATTATCGTCTGATTTCCTAAGCAGCAGGGGCAGCCTTCCATGGCCGGTAAGCAATGGCATCATTATTGAAGATTTCGGGAACCACACCTATGGACGAAACGTAACAACGGAGAATAACGGGGTAGATATAAAAACAGCGCCAGGCTCGGCCGTGCGTGCTGTATTTGGTGGCGAGGTTGCGGCAGTACAAAATTTTGCAGGCTCTTTTGCGGTTTTGATACGCCACGGCGAATATTTTACCGTTTATTCCAATTTAAAAAGTGCAAATGTATCAAGAGGGCAGAAAGTTACGTTAAAGCAAAATATAGGTACGGTCATTACTGATGCCGTTGACGGTACAACCGAAGTACACTTTGAAGTGCGTAAAGGGGCTAGTCCGATGAATCCTGCCAGTTGGCTGGCGAATTAAATTAATTTAAAGGTATTTTTAATTGCCTATATTTGTATATTGATTTTTTGAGAGATGTATAGTTCAATATTTTTAATTATGAATATCGGGGGACCGGAGATGATCCTGATATTTCTTGTAGTCCTGCTTTTGTTTGGCGGAAAGAAGCTGCCTGAACTGGCGCGTGGCCTGGGTAAGGGATTAAGGGAATTTAAAGACGCTTCTGACGGGATAAAAAGAGAGATCCATAATAATATTAATACAGCGTCTGAGGCTACGGCCGATATGGATAAGGCTGAAGGAAAAATCAACACGATGTCTGATGCTTCCGCCGATATGGATGATCCTGAAAATAAAACTGCTGATGCTACATTAACACCTGATGGCGGTATTTCAGACGAAACAGAAGTGCCGGGATCGCTGAGTACAGAACACAATAAAATAGCACATTAAACAAATAATTATGTTAAATTCAACATTGTTGATAGCAGGGCTTGGAGTTACTGAAATCGTTCTAATCGTAGTAGTGGTATTGTTATTATTTGGAGGTAAAAAAATTCCGGAATTGATGCGTGGCTTGGGAAAAGGCATCAAGGAATTCAAAACTGCCCAGAATGGTGAAGGGGATCCTGCTACGCCATCATCCAAAGATCAGGACATTAAATAATTTAATCTAATGATCCTTATACCCCAGAAGGATTTGGGAGATAAGAGGGTCATCGTATGTTTTTTATCTGAAGGGTATCTTTAGAGACGATGAAGAGCCAATCCCCGAAGGGAGCTTTTGAAGTTTAGCCCATTTAGCTGTTCATCTCTAATCACTGCATTCCATTTATGGAAGGTTTTTCCTCTCTTTCTAAAATCCAATCTGCTTTATGTGCTAAAGATATTAACCTGCCCGACCTGGTAGCGTATTATTTACAGCGCATCGCAAACCGGAAGGAACTGAATGCCTTTGTGGAGGTGTTTTCTGAAGAAGCAAAACAAGCTGCCTTACTGGTCCAGGATAAAATAGCCGCGGGCAGCTATGGCCGCCTTGCCGGGATGGTGATCGGCATTAAAGATAATATTTGTTATACAGGGCACAAAGTTTCGGCATGCTCAAGGATACTCGATAACTATACTTCCCCGTTCTCAGCTACTGTAGTTGAAAGGCTTTTGGCAGAAGATGCAATCATTATTGGCCGCTTAAACTGCGATGAATTTGCCATGGGGGCTTCTAATGAAAGCTCCTTCTTCGGTCCGGTAAGGAACAATGCGGATATTACAAAGGTTTCGGGCGGATCTTCCGGAGGCGCTGCGGTTGCGGTTCAGGCCGGTCTTTGCCTTGCTGCGCTGGGAACCGACACCGGGGGGTCCGTTCGCCAGCCCGCCTCTTTTTGCGGGGTTATCGGCTTGAAGCCTACCTACGGTCGTGTCTCCAGGCATGGAATAATCTCTTACGCTTCTTCTTTCGACCAGGTAGGACCAATCACCCGCTCTGTGGATGATGCGGCTCTTTTACTGGAAGTTATCGCCGGTTCCGACGATTTCGATAGTACAGCATCCACGCGCGTCGTTCCGTCGTATTCAAAAATGAGTACACTGAATGGGATGAAGAGAATTGCATATTTATCTGAAGCGCTGAATTCACAAGGCCTGGATCCTGAAATAAAGTCGATGTTTGAAAGCTGCATTGCACGATTAAAAGCAGAAGGACATGTAGTTGAGCCTGTTTCTTTTGAATTGCTTGACTATGTTGTGCCGGCTTATTATATTCTGACCATGGCTGAGGCGTCTTCAAACCTGGCCCGCTATGATGGCGTCCACTACGGGTATAGGAGCGCAAGTTCTGCAGACCTGGAGTCTACTTACAAAAAGTCGCGCTCCGAAGGGTTCGGACCGGAGGTAAAGCGCCGTATTATCCTTGGGACTTTTGTTCTTAGCGCAGGTTATTATGATGCCTATTATGCAAAAGCGCAGAAGATACGCAGGCTCATTCGTGATAAAACGGACGAGATTTTAACGGAGTTCGACTTTATCATGCTGCCCACCGCACCTGCTCCGGCATTTACAATCGGCGAAGCAAGTAATGACCCGGTGGTAAATTATTTAGCAGATATTTTTACCGTCCAGGCATCTCTTGCAGGGATTCCTGCAATTTCTCTGCCCGCGGGCAATAATAAGGCAGGTCTTCCGTTAGGTATTCAGTTTTTGGGGAAACAATTCGGGGAAGATAAATTATTGTCATTTTCAAAAAATATTGCAGAACTCCTGAAAAGCCTTTGATTTCAGGTTAATAGATGTTGTTTAACTTGCGGTACATAGCCGTGCTTATTTAGTAAAATATGATAAGAACATTGACCTTCGTCATGTTTGCTGTTATGTATCTAGCCACTCCGGCAAATGCATTGGTGAACAAATCTTATTTGGCTTCTGAAATAAACGGGGAAAAATTACAGCCCATACAATCCGCAGACACTATCTTTAACTCAGCAGGATATCCCCTGATCAATTTGCACAACGTAGTTTATAAACGCAGGCTTGACTCGCTACAGAAAAGTGTCTCTTTGGATTATAATGAGCATGTTCAATCATATATTGATATTTACCTGAACAGGAAGGAGCAGATCGGTAAGATGCTCGGGCTATCAAAATATTACTTCCCGATCTTTGAAAAAGCATTAAAAGAGGCCGGTCTGCCTGAGGAGCTCAAATTCATGACCGTGATCGAGTCTGCCCTGAACCCTCAGGCTGTTTCCAGGTCGGGGGCGGTTGGTCCCTGGCAATTTATGTACACAACAGCTAAGGGATATGGACTGGTGATGGATAGCGATGTTGATGAACGTAAAGATCCTGTCAAAGCAAGTTACGCCGCGGCGCATTATTTTCTGGACTCATACAAAAAGATTGGCGATTGGTTATTAACCATCGCTGCTTTTAATTGCGGCACAGGCGCAGTCACCCGTGCTATCGTAAAATCCGGTGGCGTAGCAGATTTTTGGAAAGTGCGCCCGTTCCTTCCCAGGGAAACGCAAAATTACGTGCCTGCTTTTATTGCAACTATGTATGCAATGAATTATTATCAGAAACACAATATTGAGGTAAGGCCTGCGACGTTTAATACGCAAACTGATGTAATTCCGGTAAATAAGAGGATATCCATGAGCAGTATCGCCAGAGCCGCTGATCTCGATCTGAAAGACTTGCTTATTTTGAATCCATCCTACAAAAAACAGATCGTTAATGGCTCGGCAGCGTTTCCGAAACCACTGGTGATTCCGGGTATTACAAATGGGATGTTCGCCTCCCTCTATAAGATACTTAACGGATATGAAACCAGCACATCTGCTGTTGCCGTTTCAGTTACAAAAATTTCTCCGAAGTTAAAATCCGGCCCATCAGAAGTTCATCGGGTGGAGGAAGGGCAAAGCCTGAACCATATAGCGGATCAGTACGGCGTTGAAGTGCAGGACCTAAAGGTATGGAACAATCTAAAGACCGTGGTGTTAGCTCCGGGACAGAACATTCGTTTGTCTGCCTTAGCGGGCGCAAAGCCCGAGAGAATGGAGGGAGGATACCTGCACTACATTGTAAAAGTGGGGGATACCTTGTCGGGGATAGCTGATAAATTCAGAGGAGCTACTGTTACAAAGATAAAAGCGCTCAACGGATTGACAATATCGGCGATAAGACCTGGTATGAGCCTTAAAATCAACTGCTTATAGATTTTGGTTCCGGCATCTTAAATAGTTCAGCGCAGAGTTTTAACCATTATTTAAAAGAAAAAGAATTGTAATTTTGCCGCATTAACCAATTCCCGACTTAATGAGTAAAACTAATCGTAAGCAAGATGCACTGGACTATCATTCCCAGGGGCGTCCCGGAAAGATCCAGGTAGTTCCTACTAAACCCACCAATTCACAGAGAGATCTTTCCCTGGCCTATTCGCCGGGAGTTGCCGAACCCTGTCTCAGAATAGCCGAGAATAAAGAAGACGTATACAAATACACCGCTAAGGGAAATCTTGTTGCAGTAATCAGTAATGGGTCCGCCGTTCTGGGCCTTGGTGATATCGGTCCGGAGGCTAGCAAGCCGGTGATGGAGGGCAAGGGCCTGCTGTTTAAAATATTTGCAGATATTGATGTGTTCGACCTGGAGATAGATTCGGATAATATCGACGAATTTGTTAAGATTGTAAAAGCGCTGGAGCCAACGTTTGGCGGCATAAACCTGGAGGATATCAAAGCTCCGGAATGTTTCGAAATTGAACGCCGACTGAAAGAAGCGATGTCGATCCCGGTGATGCACGATGATCAGCATGGTACGGCAATCATCTCCGCGGCAGCTCTGTTGAATGCTTGTGAGCTTCAAAAAAAGAAGCTGGATAAGATTAAGATTGTTGTGAACGGCGCAGGTGCAGCTGCTATTTCGTGTACCCGTTTGTACGTGAGCCTGGGGGCAAAAATAGAAAATATTGTGATGCTCGACCGTTCCGGAGTAATCAGGAAAGACCGTGATAACCTGGAAGGTACGAAGGCAGAATTTGCTACGTCAAGAAAGATCAGCACGCTGGCCGATGCAATGAAGGATTCAGATGTTTTTATTGGGCTTTCTTCCCCGGATGTGCTCACAGCAGACATGCTTAGGACCATGGCCAAGAATCCGATCGTATTTGCCATGGCTAATCCAAACCCTGAAATTGGCTATGAGCTTGCTGTAAAGACCCGTAAGGACATTATTATGGCTACAGGGCGCTCGGATTATCCTAACCAGGTGAATAATGTGCTGGGCTTCCCGTACATTTTCAGGGGCGCCCTTGATGTCAGGGCTACAGGTATTAATGAAGAAATGAAAAGGGCAGCTGTTAAGGCAATTGCAGAACTAGCAAAACGGACTGTTCCCGAAGCTGTAAATCTTGCCTATAATTCCCGGAACTTAAAATTTGGCAAAGAATATATCATTCCTAAGCCAATAGACCTGCGACTGATCACAGCAGTATCTCCGGCTGTAGCCAAAGCGGCCATCGATTCGGGGGTGGCGCGCAAGATCATAACAGACTGGGAGGCTTATAAGGATGAGCTTAAATCACGTCTGGGGATGGATGATAAGCTACTGAGGGCGGTGACCAATAAAGCGAAGACAGAACCAAAACGTGTGGTATTTGCAGAAGCCGATAATTATAAGATCCTGAAATCTGCCCAGATCGTTAAAGAAGAAGGTATTGCCATTCCTATTTTACTAGGGAATAAAGAGAAAATTAAACAGATCATTTCTGATCATGAGCTGGAACTGGATGGCGTTGAGATCATCAATCCCGTAGAAGAAAAGAATATTTGCGCCCAGTACGCTGAGTTTTTATACAAAAAACGTCAGCGACGGGGAATAACTTCATTTGAAGCTGACAAGCTGATGCGTGACCGTAATTATTACGGAGCAACCATGGTGCAGTTCGGACAAGCAGATGCGTTGATTTCCGGCCTGACGAAGGATTATGCAACCACTATAAAACCCGCTTTGCAGGTAATTGGTATCGAAGCGGGTGTTAACCGTGTTGCCGGAATGTACATGATGCTGACGAAAAAAGGCCCTGTCTTTTTTGGCGATACTACGGTAAATGAAAATCCTACCGTGGATGAGTTAGTCGATATCACTGTTTTAATAGACCGTTCAGTTAAGAAATTTAATATTCAGCCGCGGATAGCGATGTTATCCTATTCCAATTTTGGCTCGAATGATGGTATTGTACCTGAAAAAGTACGGCAGGCGGTTAAAGCCCTGCATTCAAAATACCCGGAAATTATTGTCGATGGGGAAATGCAGGCTAATTTTGCAATGAACCCCGACTTACTCAAGGGCAATTATCCTTTCAGCAGGCTGATCGGCGCAGCAGCCAACGTGCTGATCTTTCCAAATCTTGAATCAGGAAATATAGCTTATAAATTATTACAGGAACTGGGAGGCGCTGAGGCTGTAGGGCCCATTCTGCTTGGCTTGAATAAACCGGTGCATGTACTGCAGCTTGACAGTTCTGTCAGGGAGATCGTCAATATGGTCACCATTGCGGTGGTGGATGCGCAAACAAAACAACTGCAGGCTTCTGCCGGTCGCCGGAAGGGTATTTTTGGACGCCTTACTAAATCTTAGAAATAAATAATGTACGCTTATATTGATGGCAAACTTGTTTTTAAGTGCCCTACGTATGTAGTAATAGATGCAGGTGGGGTCGGGTATCATATTAATATTTCCCTGAACACGTATGCGGCGTTAAAGGGGGATGAGCGTTGTAAACTTTTTACCTGGCTTCATGTAAAAGAAGACGGGCATACCTTATATGGTTTTTTCGATGAGGGCGAACGGCGCTTATTTCTTCACCTTATTTCGGTATCGGGCATTGGCCCGAATACCGGAAGGATGATATTATCGTCAATCACCCCGGCAGAAATACAAATGGCAATTGTAAAGGGCGATGTCCCTTTGATTCAGAGGATCAAGGGGATAGGACCTAAATCAGCCCAGCGAATGATCCTTGAACTACAGGATAAATTAAAGAAGGAAGGCCCTGACTCCTTAATCTCTATGCCTCATAACGTGACGGCTAAAGATGAGGCCTTATCTGCCCTGATTATGTTAGGGTTCAATAAAAACGTTGCCGAAAAAGCATTAGATGTTGCAGTACGATCTGAAGGAGAAAATTTAACAGTAGAGAGACTAATAAAAATTGCCTTGAAAAGCTTATAATTACGATCAATAACAAAGGAAATTGAAAAGTGCTGTGTCTTTTAGTTTGAGAAGAGTATGCTTTCTCTTCTTTATGCTCTGTACGGGAGAGGCATTTGCTCAAAATACCGCCGTCAAAAAAGACACGTCAAAACTAACTTACCCTTTTCCCGATTCTAAAACCATTCAGTTAAAACGCCAGCCGGGAATTATACTTCCTAACCCATCGAATATCAGGAGAAGCGTGGAGTTTGACCCGGTTTCAAAGCGGTATATCATCCGGGAGAAAATCGGGGACCGGCTCTATAGGGCCCCGCAATATCTGAGTATTGAAGAATATCAGAAATATGAGAATGAACTGATCAAAAGAAATTATTGGCGCGAGCTTGCTGATCTTCCACTCGCCGAGGCAAGGGAGCCTGATTTCATTCCTCCTGTCAAGATCAACAGCCGCTCTTTTGAAAAGATATTCGGGGGGTCCATCATCGATATCCGCCCGCAGGGCTCTGCCGACCTCACGTTTTCCGGCCGTCTGAACAGGAACGAAAACCCCTTGTTTAACGAGAGACAGCGGAGCCAGGGAAATTTCGATTTCGAGCAGCGGATACAGATGAATGTTGTGGGGCAGATCGGCGAGAAGCTCCGGATAACAACGAATTACAATACCGAGGCCCAGTTTGATTTCGAAAACCAGGTTAAGCTTGATTATACCGGCAAGGATGATGAAATAATCAGGAAGATCGAAGCCGGGAACGTGAGCCTTCCTTTAAGCTCTTCCCTGATATCGGGAAGCCAGGCATTGTTCGGGTTGAAAACCCAGTTGCAGTTTGGACGCTTAAACGTGACCAGTGTTTTCTCGCAGCAGAAATCACAGCAGCGGGAGATCACCATAACCAATGGATCACAGCAAAATGAATTCAGCATTTCGGCCGACAATTACGAGCCCAATAAGCACTATTTCCTCGCGCAGTATTTTCGCAATAACTATAATAAGGCCCTTGAAATTATCCCGCTTATTAACTCCAGTATCAACATCACCAAAATTGAAGTCTGGGTAACGAACAGGTCTAACAGCACCGTAAATTCCAGGGACGTTTTGGGCTTAATTGACCTTGGGGAGAACAATGTTTATAATTCCGCTCAGGTTCGGGGCGGGGCGGGTTTCTCTGTGCTGCCTGCTGGTTTCAACGGACCAGGCTTTCCCCAGCAGTCTAATGACCTGCTGCAAAACATACCCCCCGGTACAAGGCTGACCAACACGAATGATGCAAATGCCTACTTTCAGGGAAATGGTGCAACCGATAACTTTGCTAAGCTGACCTTTGCACGGAATCTTACGGATAAGGAATTTATTCTGAACCCCAGGCTGGGTTATATCTCACTCAACACCTCTCTGAATGCCGATGAGGTATTAGCAGTGGCTTTCCGGTATACGATCAACGGAGTGGAGTACCAGGTAGGTGAATTTTCTACAGATGTCACGGTTGACAATACAACGCCTAAAGTCCTGTACGTAAAATTATTGAAGAATGAGACGCTTAAAACAGCGCTTCCAACATGGGACCTGATGATGAAGAATATCTATTCTTTAGGCGCTTACCAGGTTAGCCGTACAGATTTTAGATTGAATATTTTCAGGCTTGGCGAAGATACCGGCGTGGAAACTCCGCAAATTACGGAAGGCCAGAATACTACTGGAAAACTGTGGCTTCAACTAACAAATCTGGATAACCTGAACCAGCAGAATGACCGTAAGCCTGATGGCTTTTTTGACTTTCTGGAAGGTATAACGATTGATCCCATGAACGGCCGGATCACTTTTCCTTTGGTCGAGCCATTTGGCTCAGACCTGGCCAGACGATTCAATCCTGTAAGTGAACGAAATCTAATAGATAAGTATGTTTTTCAGCCGCTATACGACTCTACAAAAGTGCTGGCTCAGCAATTGTTCCAAAGACTGAACAGGTATCAGATCCGCGGGACGTACCAGTCGCAATCCGGTTCAGAATTCCAGTTAAATGCCATCAATATCCCCCAAGGCTCCGTTCAGGTTGTTGCCGGAACCCTCCCCTTGCAGGAAGGTGTGGATTTTACTGTGGATTATAATATTGGAATCGTTAGGATACTGAACCAGGCATTACTGAATTCAGGACAGCAGATCCGTATTAAGCTCGAAAACAATGAGCTTTTTGGTCTTCAGCAGCGGTCCCTCATGGGATCCCGCTTCGATTACCGGGTCAGCAATAAGCTTAACCTGGGCGGCACGTTCATGAACTTAACGGAAAAACCGCTGACGGAAAAGGTAAATATAGGCGAGGAAGCCATTTCCAATACGATATGGGGACTGGATGCCAATTACAGCTCTGATTCCAGGTGGCTGACCAGGATGGTGGATAAGATCCCTTTTATAAATACAAAAGAGCCATCTACCTTAACCTTTAGCGGTGAATATGCCAATCTTATTCCCGGACATCCAAGAGCGCTGAATTTTGCTGGAAGCCGGAATGGCGCCAGCTATCTCGACGACTTTGAGGCCAGCAGGTCGCTGATAGACATTAAAAGCGCCATAGCCTGGCAGATCTCTGGTACCCCGCAGCTGTTCCCGGAATCCAGGCTGAACAATGACCTGGCGTACGGTTATAACAGGGCACGCCTGGCTTTCTATAACATCGATCCTATATTCTTTATCACAGGTAATTCCCTGACCCCCGATAACATCAGAAGGGATAAGAACCAGCTTTCTAACCACTATGTGCGCCAGGTTTTTGAGCGCGAAGTTTTTCCATTTAAAGATTCTCCGACGGGACAGGCCATTATACTCCCTACCTTTGACCTGGCATTTTATCCCACTATCAGAGGACCATATAATTTTACGCCTAACGGCCTGAACCCGGATGGAAGCCTTTCGAATCCACGAAGCCGCTGGGGCGGGATCTTTAGAAAGTTGGAAACAAATGATTTCGAAGCGCTCAATATCGAGTTTATCGAAATGTGGATGCTCGACCCCTTTCTGTATAATACAACCAGCCCCGGTGGGGACGTCTATTTTAACCTCGGAAATATTACCGAGGATATATTAAAAGATGGCAGAAAAAGCCTGGAGAATGGTTTGCCGGTAGATGGGAATACTGCTAAAACAGATGTGACCGTGTGGGGCAGGGTGCCCAAGCTACAACCTGTGATACAAGCCTTTGATAATAATTCTGACGCCCGGGCTTTTCAGGATGTGGGAATTGACGGACTTGGAAGTGCTGAAGAGGCGCAGCAGTACACCACATTTCTTAACCAGGTTAAGGCAACTATTAACCCGCAGGCTGGGATAGCGCTGGATGCAGATCCGTCATCAGATGATTACCAGTATTATAGGGGATCAAATCTCGATCAGCAGAATGCTGGAATTCTAAAGAGGTATGAAAAGTATAATAGCCCGGAAGGCAACTCCAAAACGCCTCAGCAATCCCGGGACCAGACCGGGATTGAAAATACGGCCGCAACCTCATTGCCTGATGGTGAAGATATCAACAGGGACAATAATTCTACCCAGGCAGATGAATATTACCAGTACAAAGTTTCTATCCGTCCGCAGGATCTGATGACTGTTGGATCGAATTACATCACCGACATTGTCCCGGCAACAGTCAAGCTGGCTAACGGTAAAACAGAAACGGTAAAATGGATCCAGTTTAAAATCCCGGTCGCGGATTATATTCAGAAAGTCGGAAATATAGAGGATTTTAAATCTATCCGTTTCATCAGGATGTTCATGACAAACTTTGCAGACACGACGGTGATGCGCCTTGCAAAGCTTCAACTGGTAAGGGGCGAATGGAGAAGATATAACTCTGAAAATAATCCTTCAAAAGTGATTGCGGATCCCGGGCTGATCAACCCTGGTCTTGATAATTCCTCCATTGATGTGGGAACTGTAAATATTGAAGAAAACGGCAAGCGTACGCCCATCCCTTATGTCCTGCCCCCGGGCATTCAGCGGGAAAAAGATTATACAAATTTCCGGGGGGAGTCTGAGCAAAATGAACAGTCACTTTCTTTAACGGTACGCGACCTGAGGGATGGCTATGGCAGGGCGTCGTTCCGTACGACCTTTAATGATTTTCGTTCTTACAGGAGAATGGAAATGTTTATCCATGCCGAAGGAAACCAACTGGGTGATAACGACCTGCGTGCATTCCTGAGGGTGGGAACAGATAACCAGGATAACTATTATGATTATGATATTCCGCTAAAAGTAACTAACCCAGGGTCTAGGGACCCTAATGCGATATGGCCTGCGCAAAATAAACTTGATATAGAGCTGAGGTTATTTCAGCTTGCAAAAGCGGCCAGGAATAAAGCCCTGTTCAATGGGCAGCCCTGGCCGATTAACCGGCCGTTCCTTTACCAGGATGGAGTCAATACAATCGTTGTGAAAGGTCAGCCGGACCTCAGCAAGGTGAGGGTTTATATGCTTGGCGTTCGTAACCCTTTACGTAACCCTGCAAGTCCGGGAACAGATGATGGACTGGATAAAACAGCCCAGGTCTGGTTTAATGAACTTCGTCTTACAGATTTTGACGAACGCGGCGGCTGGGCCTCTACTGCAAGGCTTAACGCGAAGCTTGCAGATTTTGCAGATATTACCATTTCAGGCAGTAAAAGCACGATTGGATTTGGATCGATCGATCGAAAAGTGAGCGAGCGCAACCGTGAAGATGATGTGTTATTCGACCTTTCGGGAAGTATGGAGCTGGGGAAATTCTTTCCGGAACGCACCGGGATTAAAGTGCCTATGTACGTAAACTTTTCCTCACAGGTGGGAAGCCCCCAATACGATCCCAGGAACCAGGATACCGAATTTAAAACGGTGCTGAGGAATTCCTCAAGGTCTGACCGCGATTCACTCCGTTTCATCACCGAAGATTATACCTCACGGAAAAGTATCAACTTTACCAATGTCCGCAAGATTAAAACTAATCCTGACAGCAAGGTCAGGCTCTGGGATATTGAGAACCTTAGCGCCACCTATGCGTTTAATGAGTTCAATCACCGGGACTATATTAATGAAAACACGATTCAAAAGACCTACAGGGCAGGCATGCAATATAATTATGCGAGGCAGGCGAAATCGATCACGCCTTTTGAGAAGCTCATTAAATCAAAAAGCCTTTCCCTGATCCGGGATTTTAATTTCAGCTTGCTTCCATCAGTCCTTAATTTCAGAATAGACGTAGACCGCTTGTATTCTGAAAATACATTGAGGGACAATGATCCGAACAATTTTCTGCCGGTCAATACCAACTTCAATAAAAATTTCCAGATGTCCAGGTTGTACGGCATCAGCTGGAATTTAACACGCTCTATGCAGCTGGATTTTAATGCTACAAATTACTCGATAATCGATGAACCGGAGGGGAGGATAGACGGTCTTAAACGCGATACTTTATGGAGTAATCTGAAGAAGCTTGGCCGGACAACGGACTATGGCCATACCATGAACATTACTTATAACCTTCCAATAAATAAGATCCCTGGCTTAGACTGGATAACGGTGGCAGCCCGATATGGCGCGGGGTTTAACTGGCAGACCGAGCCTCTTTTAACGCTCCGCAGTCCTGAAATTAATATCGGGAATACCATTCAGAATTCACGCACCATTCAGTTGAATCCCACGCTGGGCCTGGTAGCGCTTTATAATAAATTTGGTTTTGTCCGTACCGCCAGCCAGGCAGAGAAGGGGGTAGGCAAATTCTTTGTTAGTTTCCTTACGAGTTTGAAAAATGTAAGCGGTGCTTATACAAAGACTCAAGGTACTTTTCTGCCGGGGTATTTACCATCGACTAACTTTCTGGGACAAGATCTCGATGCAAGTGCCCCTGGATATGACTTCCTGTTTGGAAGTCAGCGGGACATACGTGGCAGGGCGATTAACAATAACTGGATAACACGTGATTCGCTGCTCAACCAGTTATATATTACCACCAACAGGGAAGACATGGACTTCCGCGGGATGCTGGAACCCTTCCGTGATCTGCGTATTGAATTAACGGCTTCCCGGCGGCAGAATTTCAACTACTCCACAAACTTTAAATTTTTACCCTCAGTAAATAGCTTTGAGAACTTAAGTCCTGTTACTACCGGTGACTATAGCGTATCCTATTTTTCATTGCGCACGGCGTTCAGTAAGGAGAATAAAACTAATAATTCATCGCGTCTCTTCCGGCAGCTGGAAGAGAACAGGGCAATCATCTCTCAAAGACTTGGCTCAGCAAACCCAAATTCCACTGGGTCAAGCGGCGGCTTTTCGGATGGGTATAGTAAAAATTCCCAGGATGTGCTCATCGCATCATTCATCGCCGCGTACACAGGTAAGGATGCAAATACAGTTTCCTTGAATCGCTTTCCTAAAATACCTATTCCTAACTGGCGCTTAACTTACAATGGCTTAAGTAAGTTCAATTTTTTCAATGACATATTTACGTCGATTGATTTTAACCACACTTACCGTTCTACTTACAGCGTGAACGGATTTAATTCGCTGGTCCGCTATCAAACGGCAAACGGCGCCGTAAACGTCAGGGATGCGAACAGTAATTTTCTGCCCTTTTACCAGTTTTCCCAGGTTACCCTATTCGAACAATTTTTGCCTTTACTCGGAGTGGATATGAGGCTTAAGAATAATATGACCATTAACCTGGAATACCGGAAGTCGCGTGCGCTTAGCTTCAGCCTGTCCAACAGCCAGCTGGCCCAGCAAAAGGAAGATGGGGCGGTTTTCGGGATGGGCTATCGTACCAACCGTTTCCGTTTCCCTCTCGGATTGTTCAAGGGCTTAAAGATGGATAATGATATGACCTTCAAGGTTGATTTTGCTTTACGGGATAGCAAAGTGATTATTTACCGCGCAGATGTGGATGATGCGGAAGTTTCTTCGGGCGCTCAAAATATTACGATTCGCCCGTCAGTTGATTATATATTGAACCAGCGCTTTAAACTGGTGCTGTTCTATGACGGTAACATTACTAAACCGTATACCTCACAAACATTCAATACATCGTTCAGTAATTTCGGGGTGAATTTGAGGTTTACATTATAGATAGATTAAGGAACAAGGAGCAAAGATCAAGGAACAAAAACAAAGAGTATAGAATAAAAATTCAGACTAGGAATTTGATTTGTCACATCAAATTGAGTCTTTATTCTTTGATCCTTGATCTTTGCTCCTTTTTGGAAGTCTGCCCTACTTAAACTATTTTTGAACAAAAAACAAAACAAATGAACTTCCCTGAAGAATTAAAATATACTAAAGATCATGAATGGATCCGTATTGAAGGCAGTCTTGCATACGTTGGAATAACAGAATTTGCGCAGCATGAACTTGGAGATATTGTATACGTTGATATCAACACACTTGGTAAGGACGTTGCCCAGGAAGATGTTTTTGGGACTGTAGAAGCAGTGAAAACAGTTTCGGACCTCTTTATGCCCCTTTCGGGAAAAATTGCTGAGATAAACCGAAAGCTGGATGCCAATCCCGAGCTGGTAAATAGTGACCCTTACGGAGATGGCTGGATGGTTAAGATCGAGCTATCGGATGCCTCTCAGATTGAAGGCCTTCTGTCTGCAGCGGACTATAAAGTACAGGTCGGAGCTTGATGTTAAAAATTATAAAGTACCAGTATTTGGCTATCCTATGGGCAATATTTGTTGTCATTATGTGCGACATACCTTTGGGGGATACAAATATTGGAGGTCTGAGGTTTTTTGAGGGGTTTGATAAGCTGGCCCATACAGGATTCTTTTTTGTGCTGACGGTTCTTTTGTTTTACGGCAAGATACAGCAGCAGGCAAGTTATTCGTATCGCGGAGTAACTTTACTAAAGATACTGTTCATCACCGTAGGTTTAGGAGTTCTGATAGAGATACTCCAATTAACGGTGTTTACCTATCGTTCAGCAGAGTGGTGGGATTTGTTTGCCGATATGATAGGAGTGGGAATGGGTATTTTCAGTTATATATTTTTGCATCGAACGCGTTTTAATGAAAAATTGCTTTAAGATATTTTGCCTGCTTATCGCACTCAGCCTGTCCTCCTGTGGGATTTTCAAGAAAGGGTGTAAGTGTCCTAAATTTATTCAAAGCTATCCTGCTTCTAACGGCTATTAAAGGGAAACTTTGAAGCTTTACAGCGTGTAGTTTTCCTCTCCCTACCTATCGCAGTTGCCCTGTAAACACAAATATTTACCTCCAGGAAAGCTAGGGTTAGTTGCGATTCAGCGTCAATTGCCTCCAGCTTTAGCGGGAGGTATTGGATTATTTATGAGTGGGCTTTAGCCCAAATAAGGAATTGTATCAGAATTTGGGCTAAAGCCCACTCACATGATCATCTCTCCCCACGGGCTGAAGCCCGTGGCAACCTTCAGACACCTTCCTTTGAATAAGGGAAGCAAAATTATCGTGTAAAAATGACGTTTCGATGCTAATTACCTTATCCGCTATTTGGAATTAATTTAAATAAACTTTATTTTTGGATAGATTTATAGAAACATGAAGCTTTCACAATTTCAACCAGGCCAATCAGGGATAATAAAGGAATTTACAGACCTTGAAATGTCAATTAAACTGATGGAAATGGGATGCCTGCCAGGCGAATCAATTGTGGTTGAACGCATAGCGCCTCTCGGTGATCCGATTGCGATCACTGTTTCCGGATACCAGTTAAGTCTGAGGAAGCGGGAAGCTTCCACCATCATCATGCAATAATTTTGGGTCAGGAGTTAAAAGTTGCACTTGTTGGAAATCCCAACTCCGGAAAATCTACGCTTTTTAATGTTCTTACCGGGTTAAGTCAGAAGATTGGCAATTTTCCGGGTGTAACGGTTGAGAAAAAGGAGGGCTTTTCCAAACTTCCTGACGGCCGCACCGCACGTATCATCGACCTTCCCGGAACGTACAGCTTCTATCCTAAAAGCAGAGATGAGCGTATTGTTATGGATGCCCTCGCTGATAAAAACAGTCCGGTCCACCCCGATCTTATCGTATTTGTAGCCGATGCTTCCAACCTCAAACGAAACCTCCTGCTTTTTTCGCAGGTAGCAGACCTGCGTATCCCGATCGTCATCGCGTTGAACATGATGGATCTTTCCATGCAGGCGGGGATCGAAATAGCTGTCGATGATCTGGCTTTAAAGCTTGGGGTTCAGATAGTGCCTATTTCAGCGCGGAAACTTGAAGGAATTGAAGGGCTAAAGCTTGCTATCAGTCAAAGCAGCTCTATTCCCACCCAGTTTCCTTCAATCGATGTTCCGGCCCTGGCTCCTGATCTGATCCATGCGATCAGACGAGACCTGAATATAAAATATCCCTATGTAGCCCTTCAACTGGCACATCAGCATGAGCAGCTCTCCTTTCTGTCTGACGAAGAAAATATACGGATCGAGGAAATTAAAAATGAGTTTTCCTTTCATTCACAAAAATCCCAGGCCACTGAAACTATTGGCAGGTACAGCTTTATAAATGATGTTCTTTTTGATACGGTAAAGCTAAATTCTGATCCGGGGAAGGAAACGATGAGCAACAGGATAGATAATATACTGACACACAGGCTTTTTGGGTTTGTCATATTTTTCCTGATCCTGTTCCTCATTTTCCAGTCTATATTCGCCTGGTCGGAGTATCCCATGTCGCTTATTGAAAACCTGTTCATTTGGGTCACCAATCTAAGCCACCAGGTGCTTCCGCAAGGTGTTTTTTCGGATCTGCTGATAGACGGCGTATTAGCAGGACTTAGCGGAGTGCTGATATTTATACCTCAGATCGCCATACTTTTTGCTTTCATATCTATCCTTGAGGATACGGGCTACATGTCCCGCGTTACTTTCATGATGGATAAGATCATGCGTAAAGTGGGCCTCAGCGGGAAGTCAGTTGTTCCAATGATCGGTGGATTCGCCTGTGCCGTTCCGTCTATTATGAGTACGCGGAATATCGAAAACTGGAAGGACAGGATGATCACAATTATGGTTACTCCACTGATCGCCTGTTCAGCAAGGCTGCCTGTTTACACTCTTTTGATTTCCATGGTGGTACCGGATCAGAAGGTTTGGGGCTTTATTAACATGCAGGGGATTGCCTTAATGGCTTTGTACTTGCTAAGTATTGTTAGTGCGATCATTGTGGCCTGGGCAATGAAGCTGATCATCAGGTCACGCGAACGCGGCTATTTTATCATGGAGCTTCCGGTATACCGGATGCCGCGATGGAATAACGTGTTGCTCACCATGTACAGAAGCGTTAAAGCTTTTGTTTTTGAGGCGGGGAAGATAATCATAGCGGTATCTATAATCCTATGGGTGCTGTCTTCCTACGGACCCTCCGGAAAATTCAATGACATTGATCAAAAATACCGGTCTGAAGCCTATGTTGAAAAATATCCAAAGCACGAGATTGATCGCCTGGTGTCTTCAGAGAAATTGGAGAATTCATATGCGGGTATACTTGGCAAATCTATTGAACCGGTAATCCGGCCCCTGGGATTTGACTGGAAGATTGGGATTGCCTTAATCACTTCATTCGCCGCCCGTGAAGTTTTTGTCGGGACGATGGCAACCATTTACAGCGTGGAAGCGGATAATTCGAATCTCGCCTCTGTCCGCGATAAAATGATGGCGGCTAGAAATTCTGAAACGGGACTTCCCGTTTTTACGGTAGCTGTTGCCTTTTCGTTAATGGTTTTTTATGCCTTCGCCATGCAATGTATAAGTACGGTTGCAATTGTTTACCGGGAAACAAAAAGCTGGAAATGGCCTGCCATACAATTTGCGTACATGACCTCGCTGGCTTATATTGCAAGCCTTATCGTATACCAGCTATTAAAGTAAATTGGATAAAGTTAATGTACTCAATAACTATATGCCCGAGGGGGCCGCGCCGGTAATTGCACGCTGGATTGATTATTTCAAGTGCGAATTTAAGATATCAAAGGGGCGGACTACCAAATACGGGGATTACAGGCATCCTTTTAAGGATGAAGGCCATAGGATATCTGTTAACTATAATCTTAATCCCTATGCTTTCCTGATCACCACCGTGCATGAATTCGCTCACCTGCTTACGTGGAATGAACATAAGCGAAAGGCAAAGCCCCACGGTCCGGAGTGGAAAAGCAACTTTAAAAGGATGATGAAGCCATTCTTTGAACAAACTATATTTCCACCCGATGTGAAGCAGGCTATTGTAAGGTACCTCGAGAATCCTTCTGCATCAAGCTGTACTGACCTGAACCTTTTCAGGGTATTAAATCAATACGATAAAAAGCCTGAAGGTATAGTTCATATAGAAAAGCTTCCAGTTAACAGTCTGTTTTCTATAAAAAATGGAAGGGTATTTAAAAAAGGGGAATTGGTGAGAAAGCGGTATAAGTGCGTGGAAGTAAAGACGGGGGCTATGTACCTGTTTAATCCGCTTTCGGAAGTTACTTTGGTTACCTGATGCGATATCCCACGGCCCTAATACTTCAGCAAGCTCTTTATTTGATCATGGAGGCGCGATTTCGCTAGAAAATTATCTTCCAACGACTTATTCATCGGTATTGCTGTATCTAAGCTCGCACATCGCATGACCGGGGCATCCAGAAATTCAAAGCAATGTTCTGCAATGTGCGCGCTGATCTCACCTCCGAAACCACCGGTAAGTGTATCTTCATGAAGGATGATCACACGGCCCGTCTTTTTTACGGATTGCTCTACTGCATTTTTATCCCATGGTTGCAGGCTGCGAAGGTCAACGAGGTCTGCAGATATCTCCGGATGATCCCCCAGATATTCCATAGCCCAGTGCACACCGAGCCCGTAGGTAACTATGCTTATCTGATCGCCCTCCTGAACCAGCCTTGCTTTGCCGATTTCCAGGGTATAGTAATCATCAAAAACAAGTTCGGATATGGCGCGGTAAAGATATTTATGCTCAAAGTAAATTACCGGATTGGGATCCTCAATTGCAGCATTTAAGAGACCTTTGGCGTCCGAGGGAAAAGCGGGGTAGACAACTTTGAGACCAGGGGTCTTGGTAAACCATGCCTCGTTACTTTGAGAATGAAATGGTCCGGCTCCGGTTCCGGCGCCAGTAGGCATACGCACCACCACATCAGCTTTTTCAGCCCAGCGATAATGGGTCTTCGCCAGATTGTTAATTATCTGGTTAAATCCGCAGGTAGCAAAATCCGCGAATTGCATTTCCATTACGGCTTTATGGCCATTTATAGATAAACCAAGTGCTGCTCCAACTATCGCCGACTCGCAGATAGGGGTGTTCCGTACCCTGGCTTTTCCAAATTCTTCCACAAAGCCCAGCGTTATTTTAAAAGCCCCGCCATATTCGGCAATGTCCTGACCCATAATCACTAACTCAGGAAATTTCTGCATAGATTGCCGCAGTCCATCACTGATAGCATCTATATACCGTTTATCTGTTTTAGCGGAGGGATCAGAGGCGTCGATTGGTTCAGATTTATGAACCGCATACATGTCATCAACTTCGATATCCGTTTCTGCAATAATATCATCTTCTGCAAATGCCTTTTCAATTTCCGAATCGATCTCAAGCTTAAATTCCGACCGTATTTCCAAAATTGTATTTTCGCTTAATATTTTCTCCTGTAGCAGGTATTCTTCGAAGTTTTTCAGAGGGTCCTTCTTTTCCCACTCTGTAAACAATTCCTTAGGAATATATTTAGTGCCTGAAGCTTCCTCATGCCCTCTCATTCGAAACGTCATGCATTCGATCAGCACAGGACGAGGTTTCTGACGAATATCTACAGCAATTTGGTTTATTGTATGATAAACTTCCAGAATATTATTGCCATCGATGCGAATTCCTTCGATACCATATCCAACAGCTTTATCAACCAGGCTTTTACATCGATACTGTTCATTTGTGGGGGTCGACAGGCCATATGCATTGTTCTCAATAATAAATATCACGGGCAGATCCCATACAGCAGCCACATTAAGCGCTTCATGGAAGTCGCCTTCGCTGGTAGCCCCCTCGCCCGTAAAAACTAAAGTCGCCTTTTGATCATTCCTTAATACGTCTGCCAGGGCAATTCCGTCTGCAATAGCAAGCTGAGGCCCCAGATGCGATATCATTCCAACAATATTATATTCTTTGGTGCCGAAGTGAAAGGATCTGTCTCGGCCTTTTGTAAATCCTGAGCTTTTGCCTTGCCATTGAGCCATTAGGCGGGATAAAGGAATCCCTCTGCTTGTAAAAACGCCAAGGTTTCGATGCATCGGAAGGATATACTCCTCATCCTTCATCGCGAGTGTGGTTCCTACGGCGATTGCTTCCTGGCCAATCCCGGAAAACCACTTGCCGATGCGTCCTTGTCTTAACAGGATTAGCATTTTTTCCTCGATCAAACGCGGCTTCAGCAGCAGTCTGTAGAAATTTAGGAGGCGGGTATCAGAAATATCTTTACGGTCGAAATTCATTTCAGCAATTATGTGATGAGTTTTCTATAAGCTTTCAGCATTCAGCGTTCAGCCTTGAGCTTTCCGCTTTCACCGTCCCTCCATTGTTCGCTGAATGATTTTTTAGCGACTTCCGGCAGTTCACGGTTCGCCCCCCAGCTTTTTTTGAAAAAGGTCTTCAGAATTCTGTTTTTCCAGCTTCCGCCGATCATATCCATCATTTTCCGTTTCATCATACCCATTTTCCATCCTTTCCAGCTGATGCTCTCAGTGGCCGGGCTTAGCCCCTGGTCAACGGAATCTCTGCGGTTTAGCAAAAGCATTTTGTGGATGTCGATCTTTACCGGGCATACTTCCGAGCATTTTCCGCAAAGGCTTGAGGCATAGCTTAAGTGCTTGAACTCTTTCATTCCAGCCATGTGAGGGGTGATGATCGATCCGATTGGCCCGCTATAGGTAGTTTCGTAGGTATGCCCTCCAATGTTTTTGTACACCGGACACGCATTCAGGCATGCGCCGCAGCGAATGCAGTAAAGCCCCTGACGCTGATCTTTTTGAGCAAGAAGGTTAGTGCGGCCGTTATCTAATAATATGACATACATTTCTTCCGGACCATCACTTTCATGTGCTTGTTTCGGACCGCCAAGAATAGTATTGTATACGGTCAGGTTCTGACCGGTCCCATGCGTCGACAGCAAGGGCCAGAATAGGTCAAGATCCTGCATGGACGGAATTATTTTTTCGATACCCACTATTGCAATATGGATCCTGGGAAAAGTGGTAGTGAGCCTGGCATTTCCTTCATTTTCAGTCAGGGCGATACTTCCCGTATCGGCGATCAGGAAATTGCCGCCGGTTATTCCGATGTCAGCTGAGGTATATTTATCCCTAAGGAGCTCCCTGGCTTTTAATGTCAGTTGTTCCGGTGTGGCGTCTGTCGGAGTGCCGAATTTTTCATTAAAAAGTTTAGCAATATCCTCTTTGCTAAGATGCATTGCCGGGGTTACAATATGATAAGGTTTCTGACCGAGAAGCTGGACAATGTATTCGCCAAGATCGCTCTCAACAGCGCTTATATGGTTTTGTTCAAGAAATTCATTTAAATGAATTTCTTCCGTAACCATTGATTTTGATTTAATGACGGTTTTGGCATTGGCTCTTTTAATGATATTGAGGATTTCTTTTTGGGCTTCATCAGCATCATTTGCCCAGATCACTTTACCTCCTTTTCGCTGAAAATTGGCCTCAAATTCAGGCAAATGCTTGTCCAGGTTTTCCATCACCTTCCATTTGACCGTATGTGCCTTGCGTTTCGAATTTTCGAGATTAGACAATCTGGATAAGCCTCTTAGAACAGCGGTGTCATACTTACCAATATTATTGTTAATGATCCGCCGGTGATCGAGGTCAAACGCTTTAGTACCTGAAGTAGAAATGAAATCGGATGCCAGTGTGCTCATCGTGCGAATTTAAGTATTTTGATCTTAACGCCCCTTATTGTTTAGGTTTCCTTTGCAATTTTTAATATTGCTATGCATGCATAGTTTTTTTTTTATTTTTGTTTGTAACTCTTTCCACGCATCTGTCGTCTATAAGTATACCGTTTTAAGACAATCTTATGAAACTTTCTATCATTCTTATTTTACCGGCTATTTTATTTGTTACCGCCTGTAATTCCAACGTCTATAAAGACAAGGCATTCTTTTCGAAAGCCACGCTAAGCGGGCAAACGCTGGCGGTCCTTCCTGCAGAAGTGTCGTATAGCGGTAATTTGCCCAAAAATTGGGATGCTGACAGGGTTCAGAAAATGGAGAATGAGGAGAGCTTGAAGCTGCAGCAGTTAATACATGATGATTTTCTTTATCATGCATCAAGCAAGCCCATCCGGAATAAATGGGATGTAAGGCTTCTCGATGTTAAATTGATCAATGACAGGTTAGAGAAAAGCGGGATTTCCATTCACGATTCCTGGAGGCTGCCTTCTGATGAGCTGGCGAAAATCTTAGGCACTGATATGATCATCAGGGCAAAGGTACAGAACATGCGTTACATGTCGCAGGCAGCTGCTACGGGTATTAATGTTGGTGTATCGGTCTTGGAGGGCATATTAAGCAGGGGCGGCAGCTCGTCGGTTTATGTTCCCAGGGCTGTAGCAGGCGACAGCGATATGGATCTATCCCTGTATCATTCGTCGCAGCCGAATGCTATTGCACGTTTTGAAGCGGAACGGAAATTGAGGGTAAAAAAATTACCTGTTTACGTTAGGAATTGACATAACTGGAAGATTTTCTGGTTTACAACCCGGTTTTGCTCCCCCCTCCTTGAAAAAAGGAGGGGAAACTAAACGCCGTACCAATCAACTTCTACCTCGTACTAGGCATATTATTAGTAACATCAACCACAGGCCTTTTATCCCGATTAGCAAGGTCCCATCCCGTATAGAATACAAGCTGGGCACGCTTGGTTAACAGATCGAAGTTTATCTTTTGAACTTCATCACCAGCCTTATGGTAATCCTCATGTACCCCATTAAAATAAAATACGATAGGAACCCCGTTTTTCGCGAAATTATAGTGATCTGAGCGGTAGTAAATGCGCTCCGGATCTTTAGGGTCGTTATATTTATAATCGATCTTTAATTTGGTATAAACGGAATTGGCGTTCTCACTGATCTTATGCAAGTCGGTGCTAAGCTTATCAGAACCAATTAAATAGCAGTAATTTGCTGAATCTGCTGCACCTTTGTATTCTTCTCCAATTCTCCCGATCATGTCAATGTTTAGGTCGGTAACGGTATTGGCCATTGGGTAAATCGGGTGTTCCGCGTACCATTCAGAACCTAAAAGGCCTTTTTCCTCGCCCGTTACCAGTAAGAACAGAATACTTCTGCGCGGACCATGACCTGCTTTTTTTGCTTTGGCATACGCCCTGGCAATCTCCAGGACACCAGTTGTTCCTGACCCATCATCGTCAGCTCCGTTATTTACCTTGTCTGCTCCGCCATCCGTAGTAAGCCCGATGTGATCGTAATGCGCTGAAAATACCAGCACTTCCTCCTTCAGATCAGAACCTTCTATATAACCCAGTACATTGGAAGATTTGACATCTTTTAATACCGGACCGTAATTTATGGAGATCGCAGATTTTAGTATCTGAGTCTGCGGAGCGCCGCTATTATCAATGGCAGACTTCAAGCCATCATAGGTTTTCCCGGAATTCTTCAGGATCAGGTCTGCTACTTCAGGTGTGATATTAACCATCGCTGCAGATGCGGGACGGGTGGAGGGAACTGGAGCCGCTTCTTTTTTAAGGCTTAACCTTCCGGATGCAGGACGATATTGTTTAAGTGATGCACTGACATCAGGATTTACTGCCAAAACCAAGGCCGGGCCTTTGCTCAAGACATTCTGCAGGCGCTTAGAGCGGCTGCTTGTCCAGTCGGAAGGAGTGCTTGTTTTACTAATAGAAGATACTCCATTTGCTGTAGGCTCTCCTTTATTGATGAGAAGAACAATTTTGCCCGCAAGATCGATATTCTTTAGGTCATCATAATTTTCAGCGCTGATCCCGTACCCGATAAAAACCACCTCAGTGCCGGTGATAGTTTTATTTGCACCGCCGCCAGTAAAGAGAAAATCTTTCCCCTGGGTCAGAGTATTACCGTTTGCGGAGAATGAGCTGACTTCAAATGCGGTCTGCACGAGGGGAACTTCCTGAAAATAGCTGCCATTTACCGGAGCTGTAAGGCCCAGTTTTTTAAATTCTTTGGCGATGTATGCCGCAGCTTTTTCCGCTCCGGGTTTCCCGGTCTCCCTGCCTTCAAATTTATCTGATGCAAGTATTTTCAGGTGTTTTTTCCCTAGTTTGGAAGTGATTTGGCCCGCATATTTCTGTGCGATTGGATCCTGGGCAAATACCCCAAGGCAAATACCTGAAATCAGTAATGCAAAAAGTGACTTTCTTATCATTTAATAAAAGGTTAGTTTAAAAATTAGCAGGAGATCTTGTCAACCCTGTTAGCATGGCGTCCGCCCTCGAACGCTGAGCTAATGAACTTATGAGCGATCTTTTTCGCAAGATCTTCCGAAACGAAGCGCGCCGGTATGCAAAGTACATTCGCATCATTATGGGACCTTGCCAATTCAGCAAGTTCCTCATTCCAGCAAATTGCCGCCCTGATCCCCTGGTGCTTGTTAGCGGTAATCGCAACGCCGTTCGCGCTTCCGCAGATTAGAATTCCGATGCTGTATTCAGAGTTTTCGACAGCGCTGGCCACAGGATGAGCAAAATCCGGATAGTCAACAGAATCAGTACTATAAGTTCCAAAATCCTTAATTGAATGCTCTTTCAAAAAATCAATCAGTAATTTTTTATGTTTAAAACCGGCATGGTCCCCGCCAATAGCGATGCTTATCGTATTCATGGTATAAATTTAAGATTTATTCAATAAATCATTGAGCATTTATGCTTCTGTCAATCTTTATAAAAAGCGATTTCAGCTTTTTTCTTCCGGCTTTCTACGTGTGCAGAAACATAAATACTGGCTTCGTAAAGCAGGAATAAAGGTAAGCTAACTGTAAACATGGTAATCAGATCGGGAGTCGGCGTAACTACCGCTGCTATAATCAGAATGATAACAGTGGCATATCTGCGGGATGATCGCATAAAAGCGGGGGTCATTATTCCCAGTTTAGAAAGAATGAAAATAATGATAGGCAGCTCGAAAATTATTCCTGCTCCTATTGTAAGGGTTGCAAGAATTGAGAAATAGGAGTCAATTTCAATATTGTTATTAATGATTGAACTTACCTCATAGTTAGATAAAAAGTTTATCGATAATGGCGATATAATATAATAACCAAAGAGTACGCCCACAATAAATAGTAAGGATGCCCAGAGAACAAATCCGCTTGCTGAATTGCGCTCATTTTCATGAAGTGCAGGCTTTATAAAGCGCCATATTTCAAATAATAAGTATGGAAATCCCAGAACAATACCGATCATCAGAGAGGAATTTAGCTGCAGGGTGAACTGACCTCCCAATTGGGTGTTGATTATGATGAAATTCAATTTTGTAACACAAAATTCAGCTCCAAGATTAAATTTTTCCGTTGCCGCGCACATCATTCGGTAGGTCCAGAAGTCAGTCTGCCCGGGAGCCATGATCACCTTATTAAAGATAAAATCATAAAAGCTGAAAGCGAGAATAGTGAACAGAACAATGGCTATAGAAGCCCGGATGAGGTGCCCGCGAAGAACATCCAGATGATCAAAAAAAGACATTTCGGCTTCAATGGTCTTACCCTTTTCTTTGATGGCCTTAATAAGGTCAGTTTTTTCTTCGCTCATAATTTTAAAACAAAAATACCATTCTTCTTGATTTAAGAATGGTATGATACAGTATTTTTAATGCATCAATCATTTGTGACAATTCCTGATACCTATCTGTTTCCAATAAACGATTTCCCTGCTCAATTAGTTTTCGTAGCTATCCAAACACATCATTCGCTCAGATCGAAGCTTTCCATAAACTTGGTAGTGAAATTACCCGCGCGGAAGTTTGGGTCCTTCATCAATCGCAGGTGGAAAGGAATGGTAGTTTTTACCCCTTCAATGACAAATTCGCTCAGCGAGCGTTCCATCGTGCAAATGGCTTCTTCACGCGTCTGTGCCACGCAGATCAGCTTTGCAATCATCGAGTCGTAATTCGGAGGGATCTGGTATCCGGCGTATACGTGCGTATCTACCCGCACTCCATGTCCTCCCGGGGAATGAAAATGTGTGATCAATCCCGGAGAAGGCCTGAAATTGTTGAAAGGGTCTTCCGCATTGATCCGGCATTCGATGGCGTGCATCTCAGGAATATAGTTTTTACCGGAGATCGGAATCCCCGAAGCCACTTTAATCTGTTCTTTGATCAGGTCAAAATTAATAACCTCTTCCGTTACCGGATGCTCTACCTGGATCCGGGTATTCATTTCCATAAAATAGAAGTTCCGGTGCTTGTCAACCAGGAACTCCACCGTTCCGGCGCCTTCATAGTTAACGGCCTGGGCTCCTTTAATAGCTGCGTCGCCCATTCTTTCCCTTAGCTCTGGGGTCATGAAGGGCGATGGCGATTCTTCGACAAGCTTCTGATGCCTGCGCTGAATGGAACAATCGCGCTCAGATAAGTGGCATACCTTGCCATATTGATCTCCCACGACCTGGATTTCAATGTGACGCGGATCTTCTACATATTTTTCAAGGTAAAGGCCGTCATTCCCGAAGGCGGCAGCTGATTCCTGCCTTGCAGAGTCCCATGCCGGTTCAAATTCTTCATCCTTCCATACAATCCTCATCCCGCGACCGCCGCCGCCGGCTGTAGCCTTGAGTATAACGGGGTATCCTATTTCGTTCGAAAGTTTAATTCCTTCTTTAACATCATTTACCAAGCCCTCTGAGCCGGGAATGGTAGGTACGCCGGCTTTTTTCATCGTCTCCTTTGCTGATGCCTTATCACCCATCCCGTTGATCTGATCTGCAGTAGCACCTATAAATTTGATCCCGTAATCGTGGCAAATAGCTGAGAATTTAGAGTTTTCTGATAAGAATCCATAGCCAGGATGTATCGCATCTGCATTCGTTAGTTCGGCTGCTGAAATAATATTAGGGATGCTGAGGTATGAGTCTTTACTAGCCGGTGGCCCGATGCAAACTGCTTCATCTGCAAATCGAACATGCAAACTGTCACGGTCTGCTGTCGAGTAGACCGCAACGGTTTTAACTCCCATCTCTTTACAGGTTCGAATGATCCTTAAAGCGATCTCGCCACGATTTGCAATCAGTATTTTCTTAAACATAGTTTTTTAATTTGAAAATTTGAAATTTTGGCAATTTGAAAATGGAGACTCTGCAATTATGCATTAATCTTCAAATTATAGATCTTCAAATTAAATTGGTTCAACCAGGAATAATGGCTGATCATATTCAACCGGGCTTGCATTGTCCGCCAGAATTTTAACGATACGACCGCTTACTTCCGATTCGATCTCGTTGAAAAGCTTCATAGCTTCGATAATACACAATACCTGGCCGGCTTTGATCTCATCGCCAACATTAGCAAGTAAAGGCTTATCGGGACTTGAAGAACGGTAAAACGTTCCGATCATGGGGGATTTTACCGTTATGTAATTCGAGCTTTCTTCTTTCGGCGGGGTAATGGCTTCTGCGCCTGGCGCGGAACCTGCTGCTGCCGGAGCACTAGTAAGGGCAATAGCCTGCTGCGGAACCGCTGCGGGAGGCGCCATTACGTACGTAGGAGGCTGATTCGTTTTTATGGTAATTTTAAACTCTTTCTGCTCAATTGATACTTCATTTACCCCAGATCTGGAAACAAACTTGATGAGTTCCTGAATTTGTTTAATATCCATTTTTTATAGTTTAGTTTTCGGTTAGTCTAAATTTATAATAAATTTTAAGTTAAGTTTGGAATTTTGAATGTTAAAAGTACAGTATCGCTTTCAACTTTCAACTCTCCACTTTCAACTAATTAATACGCCCATTTCAAATAGATGGAACCCCAGGTAAACCCTCCTCCAAATGCGGCAAGGATAACATTATCGCCTTTTTTGAGTTTACTTTCCCATTCCCACAAACATAATGGGATGGTGCCGTTCGTGGTATTTCCATAACGCTCAATATTGATCATAACCTTTGCCGGGTCTATACCGGTACGGTTGCTGGTGGCATCAATGATGCGCTTGTTTGCCTGATGAGGAACCAACCATGCCACATCGTCGGCACTCAGGTCATTTCTGTCCATGATATCGGCAGCTACGTCGGCCATATTGGTGACCGCAAATTTGAACACTGCCTGCCCCTCCTGGTAAAGAAAATGCTCATCATTATCCACCGTGTCGTGACTGGCGGGCCTTAACGAGCCCCCGGCCTTTTGATGAAGATAAGGCGCACCGGACCCATCACTTTTTAGTATAGAATCGATCACGCCGTAACCTTCCGTATTTGGTTCAAGAAGCACTGCGCCGCAACCGTCCCCGAAAATGATACAGCTTGTGCGGTCTTTATAATTGATGATAGACGACATTTTATCACCTCCAACCACGATAACTTTCTGATGTTTTCCTGCTTCAATGAACTGGGACCCGGTAGCCAGGCCAAATAAAAAACCCGAACACGCAGCGTTCAGGTCATATCCCCAGGCATTTGTAGCGCCGATCTTATTAGCCAGGACATTGGCTGTTGCCGGAAAAACCATGTCCGGGGTTGTCGTACAGAAAATGATGAGGTCGATCTCTGAAGCGCTGATCCCGCGTTTCTTAAGTAAGCCGTTCACCGCTATTACTGCCATGTCGGAGGTGCCGAGGTTGCCCTTCAGTATCCGGCGCTCTTTGATCCCCGTACGCGTGGTTATCCACTCATCGTTGGTTTCGACCATGCCTTCCAGTTCCTTATTTGTTAGGATATAATCTGGCACGTAGCCATCAACGGCTGTTATTGCAGCATGGACCTTTGACATAATATTCAAGAGTAATTATTTAAAAGCTTCTTTGATTTTATCGACAAACTGGGTTTCAATCATCGTTCGGGACAGAATTATCATGTTTTTTATCGCTTCAGGCGTTGATATGCCATGGCCGATCAAAACAGGGGCGTTTACGCCCAGAATAGGACTTCCGCCATATTGTTCATAATTGAACCTGTCAAAGAATTCATCCTTGAAGCCTTTTTTCAGTGTAAGAATATAAAATGTTTCCGCCAGTTTAAGCATGACATTTCCTGTAAACCCATCGCAAACAATTACATCCGCCTTGTCATTGAACAGATCGCGCCCCTCAATGTTTCCAATAAAATTGAGATTAGTTTTTTGGAGAAGCGGGAAAGTTGCCTGTGTAAGCACGTTTCCTTTTTCTTCTTCCTCCCCAATGTTCATCAGTGCAACTTTAGGATTTTGCATGTGATAAACATGTTCTGCGTATAAACTGCCTAAAATTCCAAATTGAGCCAGAACTTCCGGTTTGCAATCTGCATTGGCACCTACGTCAAGCATGATCCCAAATCCGGATTTAAGTTTGGGAATATTTGTCGCAACTGCCGGACGGATCACACCGGGTACCGGTTTTACGCTGAATACCGCTCCCACAAGCATAGCGCCTGTATTTCCCGCAGAGGAGAAAGAGTCTATCCTGCCATCTTTAAGATGCTGAAAGCCAAGGCTAATACTGGAGTTGGGCTTTTGGAGAACAGATTTTGTAGCGTGTTCACCCATTCCGATCATCTCGGTAGTGTGAACAAATTCAAAAGTATCCGGGCTAAGCCCATGTTCTGCAAGAAAGGGCAGGGCCTGATGTTTATCTCCAAAAAGAACGATCTTCTGATCGGGCAATAAGGCTTTTTGAGCTGCTATTGCTCCCAAAACTGCTGCTTTGGGAGCAAAATCTCCGCCCATTATATCTAAGCCAATCCTCATTTCTGAAAGATGTTATGCTACAGAAGTATTCTCGATAACCATTTTACCGTTATAATATAAGTTGCCATCAACTGTATAGGCACGGTGAGGTAAATGTACAGCGCCGGTAGTCTGGCAGGTAGTTAAACCCGGAGCCTCTGCTTTGTAGTGGGTCCTTCTCTTATCTCTTCTTGACTTGGATATTTTCCGTTTTGGATGTGCCATTTTTTGTATGTATTAATTTACTTTTTAATATTTTTTAATGCCTCCCAGCGGGGGTCTGCATTTTCGTCCTCCGCTCTAGCGTCGCCCGAAAGCTGCTTCAATTTTTCGATCATTTCCTGATCGCACCATTCAGTGTTCCCTTCATCACCGCAGCGGTTAATGTATGGAACCGCCAGGTTAATATATTCATAGATCAGCGAAGCTACATTGATCTCATTTTCATTTTTAGCCAGTACAATGATCTCTTCGGTATCTTCCTCCAGATCCGTACTGCCTGTGAACTTTGCGATCTGACGTTCGTTTATTTCTACATCATACGGATAATCCGCCAGGCAAACGTCACATCCCAGCTTCATCTCACCGGAGATATGAAAATTCAGGATCATCATCGTCTCCTGTTTTTCAAGATCAAGCTTCACTTTCAGCGCAGCGCTCTTAACCAGAGAGTACTCAAATTCAGTGAAGAACGCATCGCCCACCTCAAATTCAAACTGGTGAATCCCAAGGTTTAATCCGGTATATGGAATGCTGTATTGTTGTAACGATTTCAAAGCACGCCAATTGAGCCTGCAAATTTACGAAAATTTATTTAGTTGGGAACAGTTTTTTGAAAATCAGGAAGTAGCATCTCACGCTTAATCCCTGTCCTTTGAGAACTTACTCAGTTTTAAGGGATTGGACGCTAGCTGCCGGCTCTCCCTGCGGCGCTCTACAATATTAATCGCTGTAAATAAAGCCTCACGAAATGAACTTTCGGATGCTATATTTTTGCCGGCAATATCATATCCTGTTCCATGATCAGGTGATGTTCGTACTACCGGCAGCCCCGCCGTAAAATTTACCCCGTTATGAAAGGCCATTTGTTTGAATGGGATCAGTCCCTGGTCATGATACATGGCCAGAACGGCATCAAACTTGGCGTAGGTTTGGGCGGCAAAAAAGCCATCTGCAGCATAGGGCCCGAACGCAAATATCCCCTTTGCGTTAGCTTCTGATATTGCAGGGATTATTATTTCCATTTCTTCATTACCAATTAGTCCATTATCTCCTGCATGGGGATTCAGACCTAAAACCGCAATTTTTGGCTTCTGTATCCAGAAATCTTTTTTCAGGCTTTCATTCATCAGGCCCAGCTTGGAAAGGATCTTCTCAATACTGATCTTTTCAGGTATTTCCTTCACGGGGATATGTCCGGTGACTATACCAACTTTTATATCCTCGCTTACCAGGAACATCAGTGAATCGGCCGAACCTGTTTTCGCCTGGATGTATTCCGTGTGCCCGGCAAATTGAAAATTTTCACTTTGAATATTGTGCTTGTTGATCGGAGCCGTAACCAGTGCGTCTGTGTTGCCTGCTATCAGATCATCCAGCGCTTTTTCCAAAGAAATAAATGCATACTTTCCCCCGGTCTCGGTGCTCACACCCAGTTCAATGCGGACGTCCTCTTCCCAGCAATTGATCAGATTTGCACGCTTGTCGTTTGCCTCAGCTGCTGCACTGATCACATTAAAATTAAATTCGTTAAGGTCCATCGTCTTGCGATGGAAGGATTCAACTTTGGTGTGTCCGTATACGATAGGTGTGCAATATTCCAATACACGGTTATCCATCAGGGTTTTTATAATCACTTCTAATCCGATGCCGTTAACATCGCCTATGGATATACCTATCTTAATTTTATCGCTCATGCCGTTGTACCTGTAATTCTCTTTTATATCAGATGACAAATTCTGAATATCTTGCAAAATAAAGACTTTAATCGTTAAGTTGTACGTTTTACGTTGTACGTTATACGTCTGGGCGGAGAAAGGGAGTTGTACGTAGTACGTTTTACGTTATACGTCTGGACGGAGAATCTTACACCTAGATTCCTGCTTCTACATTGAAAATTTTCCATAAGCGGCACTCTTAGTGTTGGAAGACTTACAACCTATAACTTACAAACCCTTTTTGCGTTTTGAAAGAACGTACAACGTACAACGTACTACGTACAACTCCCTTCAAGACTTACAACGTAAATCCGTAAATTTGCCTCAAATAAAACTAAATGAGTATAGTTAAGGCAAAGAAACATCTCGGACAGCATTTTTTAACGGATAAGAATATAGCTGAGAAGATCGTTAGCAGCCTAAAATCCACGGATAAATATCACCAGGTGCTGGAGGTTGGTCCGGGTATGGGGATCTTGTCTGATTTCTTATTGAGTAAAGATGATCCTCAAGCTTATCTTATTGATATTGATACGGAATCATTCAACTACCTCAAAAAAAAATACCCTCACCTGGGCGACAGGCTTATCAACGGTGATTTTCTTGAAATGGACTTCAGCAGTGTTTTCCCGGGCAAGTTCGGCATTATTGGAAACTTCCCATACAATATTTCATCGCAGATTCTCTTTAAAGTGCTGGATAACCGCGACCAGGTTGTGGAGCTTGTGGGGATGTTTCAGAAAGAGGTAGCAGAGCGGTGCGCAGAGAAACCAGGAAGCAAAGAGTACGGAATTCTGAGTGTTTTCCTGCAGGCATTTTACAAGGTAGAGTATTTATTTTCCGTGAAGCCCGGTGTGTTTAATCCCCCTCCAAAGGTGACATCGGCTGTAATTCGTCTTACGCGAAATGAAGTCGAAAGGCTGGACTGTGATGAAAAATTATTCTGGAAAGTGGTAAAAGCAGGCTTCAACCAGCGCCGAAAAACATTAAGGAATGCTTTGTCGTCCCTGGTCAGTAAAGAAGATATGAACGACGATCCTCTGCTGGACCTACGTGCAGAGAGATTAAGTGTAAATGACTTTGTTAAGCTTACGAACCTGGTGAGTGTATCGAGATAATTATACATCAATGACTAAAAAAATTCTTATAGCAGATCACCTGCACCCGTCCTTTAAAGAAGAAGCAGAAAAACTTGGCTATGAATGCCATGATATGCCCTTGATCAGCCGTGCAGAGACATTGAAACTACTTGACGGTTACACAGGTATCGCCATCCGTACCAAGTTTATGATCGACCGGGAAGTCATCGACGCAGGTACAAATCTAAAGTTCATAGCAAGAGCAGGCGCAGGGATGGATAATGTGGATGAAGAGTACGCAGTTTCGAAAGGAATAAGCTGCCTGAATGCCCCTGAAGGAAACCGCGATGCGGTAGGAGAGCATATAATTGGCATGCTGCTGGGTTTGCTCAATAGACTCAGGAACGGGGACCAGCAAATCCGTAATGGCATATGGGACCGTGAAGGGAACAGGGGCTGGGAGCTAAAGGGCAGGACTATAGCCATTATTGGATATGGTAATAATGGGCGCAGCCTGGCTCAAAAGCTATCGGGGTTTGACGTAAATGTACTAGCTTATGATAAATATAAAACCGGCTTTAGCGACCATTATGTAAAAGAAGTAAGCATGGAAGAGGTTGTAAAACAGGCAGATGTGTTAAGCTTCCATGTTCCTCTCACGCGCGAAACCAGGCAGTTATTTAATGATGAGTACTTGTTTCACTTCAAAAAGGCGATCATACTATTAAATGCTTCACGTGGCGAAATCGTCAATACTAAATCCGTTCTGAACGGACTAAGAAGTGGAAAGATACTAGCCGCCGGACTTGACGTGCTTGAGGTGGAAAAATTCCCTGCTTTGGCTGAACAGGATTGGTACCAGGAACTTATCGAAAGCGATAAAGTTATTTTAAGCCCTCATGTTGCGGGCTGGTCAGTAGAGTCTTATCGAAAGATTTCGGAGGTGCTGGTTGAAAAGTTGAAAGGACTAATGATCTCCTGACTTTAAGTCCGACAACAATTTTTCCATTCAAAATTTATCTTATTTCACAACAGAAATTTGGAAATCTAAAATCAAAAATATTATCTTCGTATTGATATGAGCAAGACTATATTGGCTTAAGCCGACATAGTCTTGTTTGTTTTATAGAGTTTACCATAAAATTGAGAGAGACATGAGTGATGTAACATATTATACCCAGGAGGGATTAGATAAATTAAAGGAGGAGCTTCATCATTTAAAGACCGAAGGACGTTCCCAGATATCAAAAGCAATTGCAGAGGCGAGGGATAAAGGAGATCTTTCGGAGAATGCAGAATACGATGCGGCAAAGGAAGCCCAGGGCCACCACGAGTCTAAAATTTCGAAGCTTACGAATGTCCTGGCCAATGCACGATTAATCGACGAGTCGAAGCTTGATCTAACGAAAGTGCTGGCTTTATCTATTGTGAAGATTAAAAACATGAACAATGGGGCCACCATGAGCTATCAGCTGGTATCAGAAAGTGAAGCTGACCTAAAATCTGGCAAGATTTCTGTGAAGTCACCCATAGCACAGGGATTGCTGGGTAAATCTGTTGGAGATAAAGCTGAAATAGTTGTTCCGGCAGGAAAGATCGAGTTTGAAATCGTTGAAATAAGCAGATAGATATCAAAAACTTTAATTGCAAGCAGACTTACAACTTATAACCTATAACGTACAACTCCTTATGGAATCTATCTTCTCAAAAATTGTCTCCGGTGAGATACCTTCACATAAGGTGGCGGAAACTATCGACTATCTGGCATTCCTGGATGTAAATCCTCTTGTTGAGGGCCATGTGCTGGTCATTCCTAAAACTGAGATCGATTACATTTTTGATATGGACAGCGAAAGCTATGTAGGTTTGATGATGTTCGCCCAGATTGTTGCCAAAGGACTAAAAAAGGCTGTTCCATGCCTTAGGGTAGGGGTAACGGTTATCGGGCTCGAAGTGCCTCATGTCCATGTTCATCTTATCCCAATGAGCAGCATGGACGATATGAACTTTAGCCGGGCCAAGCTTAAACTTTCTGATGAGAAGCTGGAGGAGATTGCTGATAGGATAATGGAGCAGCTCTAAAGGTTTTTTTACCGCGAAGGAAGCCAAGATTTACGCAAAGCTCTCCAAGTCTGAACAGCGGCCTTTAGTGTACTTTGCCCGTCCGAACGGTCTCAGCCGGGCGGGCGAAAAACCTCTGCTCATTCTGCGGTGAGAAAACTGCTCAATTGCGGTGAGAATTTACTTAATCCGTTTCACATTATCCTTTGCAAACGCATCCCACCCCGAATAATTTTTTTTGCCTCCTGAAGCACTTAGTTTTTGAAAAGAATGACATACAGCAACTGCAAGGCCATCTGTAGCGTCGAGAAATTCCGGAGCTTCGCTAAACTTTAATAAGGTTTTGAGCATTGCCCCAACCTGTTCTTTTGATGAATTGCCATTTCCGGTGATTGACTGCTTTATTTTCCGGGGGGAGTACTCAAAGATGGGCAGGCTCCTTGATAATGCGGCAGCCATAGCCACACCCTGAGCCCTGCCCAGTTTTAGCATCACCTGGATATTTTTTCCGTAAAAGGGTGCTTCAACAGCCAGGCAGTCAGGATTATATTGCTCTATAAGCAAGACCGTCTTTTCAAAGATGTGTTTTAATTTATGGGGATGACCGTCCAGGTGGTCCAACTTGACAACACCCATGCAAATAAGATCTATATTACTCTTTACTTCTTTAACTATCCCATAGCCCATGATGCTTGTTCCGGGGTCTATCCCCAGGATGACCCTTTCCTTGGCTTTCTCTTTTAACATCCCTCAATATTAGCAATTTGCAGGCAAAGCTTTTTCCAAAATTCTAATTCGGCGAAGCTTTTTCTTAACATTGCAGAAAAAAGACCTATTGAACCATTCCGCAAAGAAAAATCTAAGTATCATTATTAAGATCGCCATTTTAATACTGGCTTTCGGGTTTATTTTTCAAAAATTGAGCAATAATCGCAGTATCAGTGATTTCCGTTCGCTAGCGGCTGCCCTTGCTCCTGTAGATGTATGGATCGTAGTGCTGGCCTTGTTTTCGCTGATGCTTCTCAACTGGTTTCTCGAAGCATTAAAGTGGAAATATCTGTTAAACAAGGTTGAAAAGATCAGCACATGGAAAGCAGTTGAATCTGTTTTTTGCGGATTAACCCTGGCGGTTTTTACCCCAAACCGGATAGGCGAGTATGGTGGACGCGTTTTTTTCCTGTCGCCAAGGAAGCGGATTATCGGCGTTGTGTGCATGAGCGTCGGGGCAATCGGGCAAATGGTAATTACAAATATTTTTGGATCCTTAGCCCTTTTATGGTTTGTAAGCCGGTTCATGGAACTGAACATATTGGTCAACTTTGCCCTGACATTTCTGGTAGCTGTGTTCTGTAGTTTTTTTCTTTTGTTTTATTTTAATATAAAATGGGTTGATGGCCTGTTGTCGAAAATAAAATTTATTAAACCGTTCAGAAGGTTTTTCAGCATTCTCGCTAAATATAAAAAAGCAGACATGTTCAGGGTTTTAACTTATTGTATCTCAAGATACCTCGTGTTTACCACTCAATATTTCCTGATCATTCACCTCCTTGTTCCGCAGATCCCGGTTTTCCCAATGATTATGATCTTATTTATTCTATTCTTTATACAATCAGCGCTGCCATCCCTGGATTTGCTGGATATAGGGGTCAGGGCATCTACAGCAAGCTATTTTTTTGCGTTCATTACCGGACAGGAATTAGCAATTATGGCGGCAACCACATGTATCTGGCTTGTTAATTTAATTATTCCCGCTATTTTGGGTTCTGTATTCGTATTAAAACTTAATTTCTTTGGTAACAGCCGTAATTAATATTCTAACCATTTGCCTTACAATCTTCTACGTAGGCATGATATGCTACCTCAGGTTAGGATGGGACAAGCTGCCATTTTTCAGTAATGCGGGAAACTCACCCGTTACCTCTGTCAGCATATTGATTGCCGCCCGGAATGAAGAGAATAACATCGAAAAAACCATTTTGGATATTTTGTCGCAGGATTACCCTTCAGAATTGTTCCGGCTGATCGTAGTTGACGACCATTCCACAGACCGTACTGCTGGGATAATTTCGTCTTATTCAGACCGGCGGGTAACATTGATCCAGTTGAATGAAAATGAAAAGCTGAATTCATATAAGAAAAAGGCCATTACCGAGGCAATCCAGGTGGCTGACGGTGAACTGATCATAACAACCGATGCGGATTGTAGAATGGGTGCCTCATGGCTTAAAACTATTGTGGGATTTTATGAATCGGGAAACTATAAGCTTGTATCATCACCCGTAGCATTTTTTGAAGAAAAAAATGCATTCGAAGAAGTCCAAACCCTCGAATTCCTGTTTCTGATCGGCCTGGGGGCGGCAGGGATTGGAAATAAAATGCCTGCAACGTGCAATGGAGCCAACCTTGCGTATCGCCGCGACGTCTTTTTTGAATTAAAAGGTTTTAAGGGAATTGATGATCTGGCATCAGGAGATGATGAGCTATTTCTGCATAAGGTCGCTTCCGCATATCCCGACGGTATAGGGTTCTGCAAATCGAAGGATGCGATAGTGTATACACACGCTAAAGAAACGCTGGGGGAATTTATTCAGCAGAGGAAGCGCTGGGCTTCCAAAAGTACCCGGTATAAAAATAAAAGCATTGTTTTTTTGGGCGTATCTGTTTGGTTATTTAACCTGCTGATCGTCCTGAATTTCGTGGCTGGGTTTTTCCACCCGGCTTTCTGGATGTTAAGCGCCGGTGCTCTAGGCCTGAAGCTTGCCTCTGAGCTGTTTTTTTTAAATGCGATATGTTCCTTTGCAGGAAGAAGCCGATTGTTGTGGTACCAACCGTTGACCACTGTCGTTCATATCTTTTACCTGATCTTTATAGGTATAGCCGGTAATTCGGGAAAATATAAATGGAAAGGAAGGATGGTGCGATAACAGCCCCGGTGTAAGACATGAACTTAATTAAAGTCTCATAAAGCACCTAAGTCGTAACGTGCTGTTGTTTTTCCGCAATAATTTACTATTTTTAAACGCACCATCACCAATGAATATTGGCACAGATTCCAACTCCAGTAGTTAATGATGAGAGTGAGTTAATTCAACTCCTTTTAAAAAGGCAGGCGGAGCTAAATTCTTTGCTGGAAATTACCCAGGCGATTAACAAGAATAGCTCATCGGGTATTCTTTTCGAGATGCTTGAAGTGATCCTCAATGTCCATCTTAAAATAGGGACAGTCCGCCTGTTAATTCGCGAAAGTGAACATTTTTACTGTGCCGCTCGTTTTGGGGGCATATTTGAGAACGCGAAAACCTTACAGCAAACCTGCCAGGCGCTTGCAGACTACAAAAATATTACCGCCTTAAAGACAAATCAGGATGAACTGCTTAAAAAGTATGAGTATTTCGTTCCTGTATTTCACAAGGATGAATTCCTCGCTTTTGTACTGATCGGGGATTTCGATACCGGTCACCAGCTTCTGGATAACGATTTGAATTTTATTCAGACGCTGATCAATGTGATTGTGGTTGCCCTGGAAAACAAAAAGCTGTTTAAAGAAAGGGTTGACAGGGAGCGACTGCAGCGTGATATGGAGCTGGCAGTTGAAGTTCAGGGGATGCTTATTCCAAGAAGCTTGCCTAAAACTGGTTCTATGGAGGTGGGAGCGACCTATCTGCCCAATCAAAATATAGGAGGTGATTATTTCGATTTCATAAAATTACGGTCCGGGGAATTTCTATGGTGCATAGCCGACGCATCAGGAAAGGGCGTGCCGGCCGCGCTGTTAATGGCAAATTTTCAGGCAAGCCTCCGTGCCTGGGCCTCTGTTGAAAGTGACCTCGTAAAAGTTACGGAACGTCTGAATGAGATCGTTGTTTCCAATACGAACGGAGAACGGTTCATTACGCTTTTTTTAGGGCTCTATAATGAGAATACCCGGCAGCTGAAATACGTTAATGCCGGTCATAACCCGCCCATACTGATCATGGATGGTAAAGTGAAGTTCCTCAAAGAAGGAACAACAATTATCGGAGCTTTTGACAAGCTTCCATCAATCCGGGTCGGAACCGAGCTCTTATCGCCGGGCAGCCTGATATTTAATTACACAGACGGCCTGGTGGAAAGTGCAAATGAAGAGGTGTATATTTCTGATGAAGAACTGGTCGATCATATTCAGAACAGCTCGCACCTGCTGGTTGATGATCTGAATGAAGCTATCTTAAGAAATATACAGCTCACTAACAACGCGAGGATGAATTCTGACGATATTACCCTTCTGTCTATCCGAATAGTATAAAGATATATCAGGGGAATTTTTAAATTTGCTGCCATAAACTCCTATCGATCCGCTATGCTTTTATCGTATTTTCAGGAAGAACTTATTGAAGCGGGCTGCGATGAAGCGGGGCGTGGCTGTCTGGCAGGGCCAGTATTTGCTGCCGCCGTCATCCTGCCGAGAAACTTCTCGCATGGGGTGCTGACGGATTCGAAGCAGCTGTGTGAAAAAGATCGTTATCTGCTCAGGGAGTTTATAGAACGCGAAGCTATTGCCTATGCGGTAGCCCAGGTAGATCACCAGGAGATCGACAGGATCAACATATTGAATGCCTCCTTCCTTGCAATGCACCTGGCCCTTGAAAAGCTTCACATACGCCCTGAATTTATATTAATAGATGGAAACCGCTTTAAATGTTACCAAAAGATCCGCCATCAATGTATAATTAAGGGAGATGGCAAATATTATTCCATTGCAGCCGCTTCTATTCTTGCCAAAACTTACCGTGATGATTACATGCACAGGCTTTCTGCTGAACATCCCCAGTACGATTGGTGTAATAATAAAGGTTATCCAACAATCAAGCACAGGGATGCGGTCATTTCCTACGGCATGTCACCTTATCACCGCAGAACGTTCCGGGTTACAGATCCCCAGATTCGCCTTCCGCTATAGCCTACTAAGCAAATTAACAGCGGCTTTTAAGCGTTTTTAATTACTTTTGCCGCAATCAATTCTATTCCCGAAATGAAGAATATAGCTTTAAATGATATCCACATTAACCTTGGTGCCAAAATGGTTCCCTTTGCCGGATTTAACATGCCCGTGCAATACAGCGGAATAAATGCCGAGCATGAAGTTGTCCGCAATAGTGTTGGGGTGTTTGATGTAAGCCATATGGGCGAATTTATCCTGAAAGGCGATGGTGCCCTGGATCTGATCCAGAAAGTAAGCTCAAACGATGCGTCAAGGCTTTTCGACGGGAAGATCCAGTATTCATGTCTTCCGAATGAAACGGGGGGTATCGTAGACGACCTGCTCGTTTACCGCTTAGATGAAAAAACGTACATGCTGGTCGTCAATGCGTCAAATATTGATAAAGACTGGGACTGGATATCAAAATATAATACTAATGGTGTTGAAATGAAGAATATTTCTGACCAAACTTCTTTACTTGCCGTCCAGGGCCCGAAGTCGGCGGAAGCATTGCAAAGCCTGACGGATATTGATCTTTCTTCCATGGAATATTACACCTTTAAAAGGGGCACATTCGCCGGAGTTGATAATGTGCTGATCTCGGCAACGGGGTATACCGGCGCCGGTGGCTTTGAATTATATTTCGATAATAAGCATGCGGAACATATATGGGATGAAATATTTAGGGCGGGCGTGCCCTTCGGGATAAAACCTATTGGCCTGGCGGCGAGAGATACGCTCAGACTTGAAATGGGATTTTGCCTATACGGCAATGATATAGATGATACCACATCCCCCATTGAAGCCGGCCTGGCCTGGGTAACTAAATTCACTAAAAACTTCATTAATTCAGAAAGCCTGGCCGCTCAAAAGCAGGAAGGAGTAAGCCGGAAGCTTGTTGGATTTGAAATGATCGAGCGTGGAATTCCCCGTCATGACTATGAAATAACTGATCCGGAAGGGAACACAATTGGTAAAGTGACTTCGGGAACGCAGGCCCCCTCCCTTCAGAAGGCAATAGGGCTGGGTTACATCGCAAAAGAATTCTCAAAAGAAGGATCTGAGATTTATATAAGGATCCGAGACAACAAAATAAAGGCGCAGGTAGTTAAATTCCCTTTTAAATAATCTCTTAGATATCCGGATGCAAAAACGTAATCTCGAAGTATGCCTTACACCTGCTTTATTGCATTTGTACGATTTCAAGCAAAGCATTGTCGTGGTGATCGACATTTTCCGGGCAACGTCGTCTATTTGTTATGGGATAGCAAACGGCGCTGAAGCCATCATCCCGGTGGCAACGGTCGAGGCCTGTGAATCTTACCGGCATTCTGCATTTTTACTGGCTGCAGAAAGAAATGGCGAGGTGGTTGCAGGCTTTGATTTCGGGAATTCCCCTTTTTCCTACATAAAGGATAAAGTTGAAGGAAAAACAGTGGTTTTAACTACCACAAATGGTACCCATGCGATCAACCTGTCCCGCGGTGCAAGCAAAATAGTGATCGGGTCATTCCTGAATCTCGGGGCGCTTTGCAACTGGCTAAAGACCCAGCCCAATGATGTATTGCTTTTATGCTCCGGTTGGAAAGATAAAGTAAACCTGGAGGATACCTTATTTGCCGGGGGAGTGGTTCACCTTTTAAAAGATGAAAACTACCATTTAGACGATTCTGGTATAGCTGCAGAAGACCTCTACAATATCGCTAAAAACGATCTCAATACCTATCTCAAAAAAACCTCCCACAGCGAGAGACTCAAGAAACTGGGTATTGAAGAAGATATCGCTTTCTGTCTGAGGGTTGATATTACAACGAGCATACCGGTTTTGGATGGGGAAAGGTTGGTTAAGCTGAAGTTGGATATTATAATTTAGCTTTTCCCGGATAGCTCTTGTGGAGCGTCCGGGAAGGACTTTTGCCATTTAAGTACGTATCAATTAAATAAGGTAATCTTTCTATAAGATACCGTGGCGGTATATTATTCATCCCCTCCTCTTTTAACTCATCTCCGGCCTCACCATGCAAATAACATCCAAGCATCGTCGCTTCTTTAGCAGAATATCCCTGCGCTAAAAAACCTGCGATCATTCCGGTCAGAACATCTCCCATACCGCCTGTTGCCATTGCAGGGTTTCCTGTGGGATTAATAAGCACGTCGCCGTCCGGAAGGACAACAAAGGAATATTGGTTTTTTAAAAGGATGATGATACCAAGTTCCCGGGCTTTCTTTCGTGCCGTTTCAACCCGTTCCCACCACGACTGATGTTCACCAAACATGCGGTCAAATTCTTTCATGTGTGGTGTAAGTACGCTCGTCGCACCGAGCGCGGAAAATAGCTCCGTATTTTCGGATAGAATGCTTAAACCATCGGCGTCAACTACCATCGGAACTTTTTGGCGACTTAAGATGTCCTTGAAAAGATTCACACTATCGGGATCTGTTCCCGTTCCGGGACCGAAAGCTATGGACGCGTAGTTTTCCAGCTTCTCTTTGACTAAACCCTCATCCCTGATCAAAGCCATGACCTCCGGGGACCTGGTGTTTAAAGCCGTTAATCCGCTTTCAGGGATACAGGCTGTCGTCAAACCGGCACCGGAATGCAGACATGCGTCTGCACACAGCAGAGCCGCACCCATGGTTTCCCGGTTTCCAGAAATAATCAAAGCGTGACCATAACTTCCTTTATGGCTGAAGGGCTTTCTCGCCTTCAGAATATCACGAATGTCCGCTTCCCCAATCAGTTTCCACTGTACAGGTACAGATTCAATGTAATCTTCATCCAATCCTATGGGTACGACTTTAAATCTTTTTAGGGCGGCGGCAGACTCCGGGAAAAAGAAGTTAATCTTTGGCCGCTGGAAGCTTATTGTAAGGTTAGCCCTGATGACAACATCCTGATTATCAATAATCCCATCGGAGAAAAACCCACTGGGTATATCAACGGAGATTACTTTTTTTTCTGAATTATTGATGTGTTCAATGATCGATTTTAAGAAGCCTTCAACAGGTTTATTTATTCCGGAGCCGAGTAAGGCATCGATAATTAATCCGGGATGCTCGCTGGAAAGGTCTTCTTCTCTTAGCAATTCTGCAACTGGAATGTCTGTATTTTTTAAGCTGGTAAGATTGGCATCGAAGTTTTTGGTTGACTTGCTGGAAAACCGTACAATTTTCACATAAATATGTGTGCAGTCCTCTTGTTTGAGAAGTCTCGCGATTGCTAAACCATCTCCGCCATTATTCCCCGTACCGCAAAAGATAGTAAGGGGTATGTTTTTATCAGGGAATTCCTTTTTAAACTCGGTTACGAATGCCCTGGCTGCCGATTCCATAAGATCAAAAGAGCTGAGTGGCTTAGTTGCAATGGTATGCGCATCTGCATCCCTGATCTGTGAAGAAGTTAGAAGGTTGAGCATGGTCTAAGGTAGATAAAAGGGATGGTTTTTTTGCCGCGCAGAGGGGGCTTGCCTTGGGCAAGGTTTTTTTTTACCGCAAAGGCCGCACAGGGTTTTCGCAATGGTCGCTAAGCTGGGCTTGGCGCACTGCGTAGATCTTGGCGCGTTTGGCGGTTAAAACCCTTTCGCTTTTAACTTCACCCCTTCTTAACCCCCATTTCTATCCCCAGATATTTTCCCGTATGACTTTTTTTCACTTTAACCAAATCTTCCGGAGCGCCTTCAAAAAGGATCTCACCGCCACCTGATCCGCCTTCAGGCCCAAGGTCGATTACCCAATCGGCTACTTTGATCACATCCAGGTTATGTTCGATAACCAGGATCGTATTTCCATGATCGACCAGACGGTTAAGGACGCCCAGAAGAACGCTGATATCCTCGAAATGCAGTCCGGTAGTCGGCTCATCAAGAATATAAAACGTATTCCCCGTGTCTTTTTTAGACAGCTCTGTAGCAAGTTTAACCCGCTGCGCTTCACCCCCTGAGAGCGTTGTAGAAGATTGTCCCAAACGGATATAGCCCAGCCCCACCTCCTGCAAAGTTTTGATCTTACGATAAATGGAAGGAATAGGCTCGAAGAATGCAACCGCATCTTCAATGCTCATATCCAGTACATCACTGATTGATTTTCCGCGGTAGCGAACTTCCAGTGTTTCGCGGTTATAACGTTTTCCGCTGCATTCTTCACACGGCACCTGCACATCCGGCAGGAAATTCATCTCGATCAGCTTCATCCCGGCGCCCTGACACGTTTCGCAGCGCCCCCCTTTTACGTTAAATGAAAAGCGCCCGGGTTTATAGCCCCTTATCTTAGCTTCGGGAAGCATAACATAGAGGTTCCTGATATCGGAGAATACGCCGGTGTAAGTTGACGGATTAGATCGTGGGGTCCTACCGATCGGAGTTTGATCAATTTCGATGACCTTATCGATATGCTCCAATCCTTCAATCTTTTTATAAGGCATAGGTTTTTTCTTCGCCCGGAAAAAATGATGGTTCAGGATAGGATACAGTGTTTCGGCAATTAAAGTGGATTTCCCGCTTCCTGAAACTCCGCTCACACAAATGAATTTACCCAAAGGAAATTCCACGGATACGTTCTTCAGATTATTGCCGCTGACATTTTTCAGGATCAGGGATTTGCCGTTACCTTTTCTGCGTTTCAAGGGAATGGAAATTTCTTTTCTGCCGCTGATATAATCATTGGTCAGGGTTTTTGCCTTCGCAAACTCTTCCGGTGTACCTTGTCCTACCACCTCGCCTCCATGCTCACCAGCAGCAGGGCCCATGTCAATTACGTGGTCGGCCTGCATGATCATATCCTTATCATGTTCAACCACCAATACCGTATTGCCGATATCCCGAAGGTTTTTTAAAGCCGAGATCAATCGCGCATTATCACGCTGGTGAAGACCGATACTTGGCTCGTCCAGGATGTAAAGAACATTCACAAGTTGTGATCCGATCTGGGTGGCCAGCCTGATCCGCTGGGCTTCCCCTCCGGACAGGGTCTTTGCAGTTCTGTCTAAAGTAAGGTAATTTAACCCCACATCGAGGAGAAAACCGATGCGCGAGCGGATCTCTTTAAGTATTTCCTTCGCTATGATATTCTGCCTCTCACTAAGCCGGTTTTCAATGTTCTCAAACCATTCAAAAAGCCTGGTAATATCCATGCAGGCCAGCTCATAGATGTTTTTTTCATTTACCTTGATGTGCAGGGATTCTTTTTTGAGCCTTGCACCCCCGCATTCAGGACACGTCTTAAGCGCACGGTAATTTTCCAGGTCTTCTCCAACATCATCCCCCCGTCGTTCGGTTTGCTCTTCCAGCATCTTTATGATGCCGTCAAATGAGATCTGGTAGTTTTGAACATTCCACTTATTGTATTCCACCGGAACAGTGACGATATCAGGAGAACCATTGAGTATGACTTCAACAATTTCTTCCGGTATTTTTTCAAGCGGAGTGGACAGCGAGAAGCTGTATTTTTTTGCAAGAGCTTTGAGGATCTGGAACACCCACGTTTCCCGGTATTCTCCGAGCGGGGCAAGGCCGCCCTGCATGATGCTTAATTTTTGATTTGGGATCACTGAATTCCGGTCCACCTCAAAAATATATCCTAAGCCGCCGCAGCGTACACAGGCGCCGTAGGGCGAATTAAAAGAAAATGTGTTGGGCTGAGGTTCGTCATAGGAAATCCCCGAAACAGGATCCATCAGGTATTTACTATAGAAGAATTCTTTATTTTCTTTGTCGCTGATCTTAATAATACCTTTCGAGACTTTCAGCGCCGATTGGATGGAATCATACAGTCGCGTGTTATCCTGCTCACTGACCAGTAGGCGGTCAATTACCATTTCAATATCATGGATCTTATACCTGTCCAGCTGCATCTTGGGAGTAATGTCCTGGATCTCGCCATCCACGCGTACTTTGAGATAGCCCTGCTTACGGATTTGCTCAAACAGCTCGCGGTAATGGCCTTTCCGGCCCTTGACAACCGGAGCTAATATATTTATTGCCTGTCCGTCGAACTTTTCCTGGATATTTTTCAGGATCTGATCCTCGGTCATACGCTCCATCTTCTCTCCGCTAACATAGGAGTAAGCTTCCCCGGTTCGGGCAAAGAGCAGCCGCATGAAATCATAAATTTCAGTTATCGTACCTACTGTAGAACGAGGGTTTTTGCTGGTAGTTTTCTGTTCGATCGCAATAACAGGGCTTAAACCCGATATTTTGTCAACGTCGGGCCGTTCCATCCCCCCAAGGAACTGACGTGAATAGGCACTGAAGGTCTCCATATAACGACGCTGGCCTTCTGCGTAAATCGTGTCGAAAGCCAGCGACGATTTTCCGCTGCCGCTCAGGCCGGTTATAACAACCAGCTTATTGCGCGGAAAAGAAACATCTATATTTTTTAAATTATGTACCCGGGCACCAAGAACTTCAACTTCACTTTGCTCACCAAGGTCGGGAATAGATTTATCCATAGATAGAATACTCGCTCAAAAATTTATGCAAAGATGGGATTTTTTATGCAGGCGATTATTTTTTGATTCAGAAAATGGAGGATTTTTCCCGGGGCGAAGGCCCGGGATCCCCCCAAAGACATGCGCAGTATATGTCTTGCTCAGAATTTGGATCAACCAGGAATAAAAAACGCAATGTTCTAAAGTAGGTTAAAATTTAGTGCTTAAGTCAGGAGATCCCGGCTATACTGCCGGGAATGAATCCGATGCGCCCTGCTTTGTACTATAAATGGTTAGTTTATAAGCTTTTCGGTATATTATGGAAGGGCTTGGCGCCCGACACTTCATATGGAAAGTTTGGCGGGGGTGCGGGGGTATTTTTGGCAAGCAGCCGGCTAATCCTGCTGGTATACCCGTAACGGGTAGGATTCTCAATGATCTCTTTCATGGAGATCAGCTTGTATACGTACGACGCAGTTTCCCTGTTAAGTTTCATTTTAAAATAATTATCCTGATTCTGACGGTTAATCTGTCTTTTAAGACTCCCTTCACCAATATTGTAGGCCGCAGCAGCCAGCGTCCAGCTGTCAAACTGCCGATACAAGGATTTTATATACTTGGCTGCAGCCACGGTAGATTTTTGCATGTTCTTACGGTCATCATAGTTTGAATCTACGCGAAGGCCAAAATCCCGTGCAGTTTGAGGCATGAATTGCCAGAAACCTGAAGCGCCTTTTGGGGAAGTACCACTCAATAAACCACTTTCGACCAGGGGCATATATTTAAAATCTTCCGGGATGCCATACTTTGCTAAAATCGGCTCAATTATAGGGAACCATTTGGAAGCCTGTTGATGAAGACGCGAGGTTTGAAGTTTGGTATGTGAATGAGCATGTAAAGACTTGTTCATTTTAGACTTAATTTTGGAATCTCCCAAAGGGAGGGATTCTTCTGCAAAGCTCAGAGAGTTAAAGTACGGATCAACTGGTTTTGAAACTTTTCCAGGTTTTATATTGAGGTCAATAAGCTTAACGAACGAGGGTTGTGCTGTATAAATAAACGTTCTGGCGGTCATGAATGTGATTAACATTAACGAACACATTAATACGTGTTTTTTTATCATTTTATCTCTTTTTTTAAGTTCAAATAGCGATAATTTTTACAAAGGTACAAAATAGATATCTAATTATCAAATAGTTACGAAATTGCTCTTGTTAAACGTCAGTTTTAGCAGTAGATTTCTCTGTCAATTTCTTGTAGCACTTTTCCGCTCAAAACGGCTTAAATCCCTTATTTTTACCTATCTTTGTGGTCCTCTTTTAAAGGATAACAAAGCGTATCATGCCATTCAAAAACAAAAGGAACAGTCGCGACGACAAATCCGAAAAATCTAACCGGTCGTTTAAACCTTCTGCCGGTTCTGCTCCGAAGAGTAATTCTTATAAATCAGACAGAACCGAAGGTAGTAACAGCACCAAAAAGAAATTGTTTGGTGAGAAAGGCGGGTTTAAAAAGACGGACGATAAACCAGGATCTAATTTCTCGTCAGGGAAACGCAGTCCTAAAAGCTTTGGGAGATTTGCCGGGGCCGATGAACGCCCTGAAGGAAAATCTTATTCAGACAGGCCACAAGCCGACAGAAAGACATACTCTGATAGCAGGGAAGGCGATAAAAAAACTTATGGCGATAGGTCGTTCAGCGATAGAAAAGCGTTCGGCGATAAATCCAGGCCAGAAAGAAAGCCATTTGCCGATCGTAAAGAACCCGGTGCCAGGCCTTTCGCGGCGCGCGACAGTAAATTCACCGAAAAGAACGCCCCTGTTAAGAGATTTAATGATAAGCCTTTTAAGTCCCGCACATCAGAAGCTTCCAGTTCCGATAGCCCGAAATTCAGGGGCGACGATAAAAAATGGAGCTCTGAAGAGCGTTTTGACAATAAAAGAAGCAAAAAGCCAGTAGTAAGTAAAGATGACGGGCTGATTCGTCTGAACCGGTTCATCGCAAATGCCGGGATCTGTTCGAGAAGAAAGGCTGATGAGTTGATCGCGGCTGGTGTAGTTTCTGTGAATGGAGAACCGGTTACAGAGCTGGGCTACAAAGTGGACCCCGCAAAAGACTCTGTTCGCTACAATGGCGAAGCTCTTAAGCGGGAGAAGATGGTTTACGTCCTTCTGAATAAACCAAAAGATTATATTACCACAACTGAGGATCCGCAGGAACGTAAAACGGTGATGGGCCTGGTAGAAAAAGCCTCGAAGGAACGGATCTATCCGGTAGGACGTTTGGACCGCAATACTACCGGGCTCCTGCTGATGACTAACGATGGCGACCTTGCAGATAAGCTATCCCATCCAAAAAACAATATCACGAAACTTTACAACATAGAGCTTAGTAAGAGCCTTTCGCAGGGAGATCTGAATAAGATCTCTTTTGGCCTGGAACTTGAAGACGGCCTGATAAAACCCGATCAGGTGAGCTACGTTGCCGGCGGAAGTAAAAAGGAAGTAGGTATTCAGATCCATAGCGGTAAAAACAGGATTGTTCGCCGTATCTTTGAAAGCCTGGGCTATGAGGTCGTAAAGCTTGATCGTGTGGTGTATTCAAATCTTACAAAAAAGGATCTTCCGAGAGGCAGGTGGCGATACCTGGAAGAAAAAGAAATTATTCAGCTTAAACACCTGATTAAATAGCATTTTAAGCCTCCAGTAAAACCGGGAGGCTTTTTTATTAAATTGCGGCATGATCCTTACCGATACCCACACCCATTTATATTACGAAACTGATCCTGAAAAACTCGCTGACCTGATGCAGCGATGCTTTGATCATAAAATAGACCGTTTGTTCCTTCCAAATGTAGATGCTTCGTCCGTTCCACAGGTATTTGATTTAGCTAAGCTTTATCCTCAGAACTGCTTCCCAATGCTTGGGCTGCACCCATGCGACGTGAAGGAGAATTATCAGGAAGAATTGGACACCATCCGTGAGTCAGCAGATAAAGCAAAAATTTATGCCATAGGCGAGATTGGTATCGATCTGTATTGGGATAAAAAAACACTGCCCTTTCAGCAGAAGGCTTTCAGGCAGCAGATCGCCTGGGCCAAGGAGCTCAATCTTCCCATAGTGATTCACTGCCGTGAAGCTTTTGATGAGATATTTGAGATCCTTATTGAATTAAAGGATCATAAACTGAGAGGCATATTCCATTGTTTTACAGGAACAGCTGAACAAGCCGGCAAGGTAATTGATCTCGGTTTTTATTTAGGCATTGGCGGCGTTCTAACCTATAAAAATTCAGGTCTTGATAAAGCTATTGAAGGCATCAGCCTGGATCATATGGTGCTTGAAACCGATTCGCCATATCTTACGCCCGTTCCCTTCCGTGGAAAGCCGAATGAAAGCAGCTACCTGACCTATATTGCACAAAAACTGGCTGACCTCAAGCAGGTCCCACTAGAAGAAGTTGCACGGGTAACAACAGAAAACTCGAAAGCTATTTTTGGAGTGTAGAGCCGGGGCTCTGAGGTCTGAAACAAGGAGCTCAGGCTTCTCACATCTCATATCTCACATCTCACATCTCTTTTCCTATATTTACGCTCCAACCTCCAACCAATTATTAAATGACCAATGTTCTGATTATATATACCGGTGGGACCATCGGAATGATAACCGACCCTAAGACCGGAGTGCTTATTCCGTTTAATTTTGATCAGATCACGGATAACGTGCCTGAGCTGAAAAGGCTTAATTATCAGTTCAATGTACACTCTTTTGATCCGCTGATAGATTCATCAAATATGAGCCCGGAAGTATATAAGGAGTTAGCCGAACTCATTGAGAAGAACTACGAAAAGTATGATGGATTCGTGATCCTGCACGGGTCAGACACTATGGCCTATACTGCATCAGCTTTAAGCTTTATGATAGAGAACCTGAATAAGCCCATCATATTTACCGGCTCGCAGCTTCCGGTGAATGGGATCCGTACCGATGCAAAAGAAAACCTGATCACGGCTCTGGAGATTGCCACAACGAAGCAAAAGACAAAGGCGATGGTTCCTGAAGTATGCATATATTTTGATTATAAATTATTTCGGGGAAATCGCTCATTCAAATACAACTCAGACAAGTTCGAAGCATTCCGATCACCGAATTGCCCTGTGCTAGCCGAAGCTGGGGTATATTTAGAGTTCAACAAAAACGACATTTTGAAACCCGCTGATGTCCCGGTGAAATTTAATACAAAGCTTGACAGTGGAATAGGTGTGCTGAAATTGTATCCCGGGATCAGTCCGGAGATAGTTAAAGCAGCCCTTTACGCAGAATGTAAGGCTGTGATCATGGAAACATTCGGTTCCGGTAATACCTCTACACAACCCTGGTTCCTCAATCTGCTTCGTCAGGCAATAAAGGATGGTAAGCTGATCTTAAATATCTCTCAATGCAAGGTCGGTACGGTTGAGCTCGGACGCTATGAAACCAGCAGGCAGCTTAAAGAAATGGGTGTAGTAAGCGGCTATGATATGACTTTCGAAGCTGCGGTGACTAAGCTGATGTATCTTTTTGGAAATTTTAACAGTAAAAAGAAAATCGCTGAATTGCTCGAAACTAATTTAAGAGGGGAACTGACGATCTCATAACGTGAGCAAGGAACAAAGATGACGGTCTTTGTTCTTTTATCTTTCATCCTGATTATTGTAATTTTTTTAATAGGTTTAACTAATCAATCTGTTTTAAAAATGCAAACACCCGATTACATTGTTTTCTTCATTTATTTTATTATTGTAAGTACTTATGGCTGGTACGTTTATAAACGTAAAAAGCACGAAGACTCCAAAGATTATTTTGTCATGTATTTCATCAGCATGTACGAGAACCGGAACGGGATAATTCCGAACGGCCTGCAAGTAGACAAGAGTATGTTCCGTACTTCACCTTCGTTTACTGTTGGAGCGCTGATAATTATTGGGATCATTGTGGCTTTGTATAGTGTTTACTGATAAGTAATGATGAAGAGTAATAAATTATTGGTTATCGGCTTACTGACAGTTTCCATGCTAATCTATACCTGCAAGATATCGCAGGAGCCAAGCCTGACCAATAATGCAAATCCTGACCGGGTGTTTAATCCGCACCCAACTCCGGAATATTTAACCCCTGAGGAAAGTATGAAGACATTCAATCTTCCCAAAGGCTATCACCTGGAGCTCGTAGCCAGTGAGCCCATGGTTCAGGAGCCTGTTGCTATTGCATGGGATGGTAATGCAAAGATGTATGTCGCTGAAATGCTTACGTATATGCAGGACGCAAATGCTACGGGAGAGAGGTCGGCCACCAGCCGTATTGTAATGCTGGAAGATACCAACAACGATGGCAGAATGGATAAACGCAGCGTATTTATTGATAACCTGTTACTGCCAAGGATGATCCTCTGCGTTAACCACGAGCTTTTGGTCAATGAAACCAACACCATTACCGTTGCTGCGTACAAAGATACCAACAACGACGGCAGGGCAGATCAGAAGAGAATAGTCTATGAGAATTCTAAATATTCAGCGAATGACGCCAATATGGAACATCAGCGAAGCGGGCTGGACTGGAACCTGGATAACTGGATCTATATGACATACGAACCGGTACGCTTTCGGTTTAAAAATGGCATGATTAAACCTGATACCATCGTCAGCGGAGGAAGCGGGCAATGGGGCTTGACACACGATAATTATGGACGTTTGTTTTATTCGGTTGCGGGAGGAGAGGTTCCAATCCAAAAATTTCAGATCAATCCCGTATATGGAGCACTAGACTTCAAGGACCAATACAGCGATGAATTTGCTGCTGTTTGGCCGATCATTTCTACGCCTGATGTTCAGGGAGGGTTACCCAGGTTGCGTCCGGACAGTACGCTTAACCATTTTACAGCAAGCAGCGGTCAGTCAATTTTTCGCGGGGATGCCTTACCAAAAGATCTGGTTGGAGACTATATTGTTTGCGAACCTGTAGGACGGCTTATCAGAAGAGCCAAGATCACTAATGTAAAAGGTAAATCGATTGCCGGGAACGCTTATTACCGGCAGGAGTTTATAGCTTCTTCAGACATGAATTTCAGGCCTGTTAATAGTTATACAGGGCCGGACGGCAACCTTTATATTGTGGATATGCACCGTGGAATAATACAACAAGGTAACTGGACCAGGCCGGGTTCTTTTCTACGGAAGGTTATTGATCGGTTAGGGCTGGAGAAAAATACCGGACATGGCCGGATCTATCGTTTGGTACATGATGGATACAAATCGTCCGGGAGACCGCGAATGCTGGATGAATCCCCTGCGCAGCTTGTCAGTCACCTGGATCATCCGAATGGCTGGTGGAGAGATAACGCACAAAAGCAGCTTGTTATTCTTGGAGATAAAACTGTAGTCCCTGTTCTAAAACAGATCGCAGCTGGTAAACGGGGTACCTTAACTTCAAAACCCTCACATTTGGCGCAGATACATGCCTTGTGGACTTTGGAAGGACTGGATTCAGCCGACAGCGAGGTCCTTTTGAACGCAATGAATGATGATGATGCGCAGGTTAGAAAAGCGGCAGTATGGATCAGCGAACTTTATATTAAAAAAAACGACGCTCAAATACTGAAGAAATTGGACGAACTCCGGTCGGACCCCGATTTTAATGTCCGGACCCAGATCTTATTGTCACTTTCGGTTAATAAAGGGGACCTGGCGCGCGGAATTTCCAGGAAATTGATTGACCAAAATCAGGATAATGAGATGTTGGTAGCTTCGGAAGCCGCGATGCAGCGTAGTGATAGTATAAAAGTTTATGGAAGCAGACTGGGGAATTTAACAGCAGTTAATAGAAATTTGGTACTCAAAGGAGCAGCTACTTTCCGCTCACTTTGTGCAAGCTGCCACGGGGGTGACGCAAAAGGCTTGGCAAGCCTTATAGCTCCGCCGCTGCTGGGGTCAAAAAGGCTGGCAGGCGACAAGAGCACAGCCATTAGGATATTACTTCACGGGTTAACAGGCCCCCTGGATGGGAAAAGCTATCCGGGAGATCTTATGCCTGCTATGGGAGCCAATAGCGATCAATGGATGGCAGAAGTTTTAAGTTTCGCACGGTTCGAGTTTGGTCAGGCTCCCCGCAGCGGACCGAATGCTGTCTCTCCTTTTATTACCCCAGCGGAAGTAGAAAAGGTACGGGCCCAATCGGGTGCAAGAACCAGATCCTGGACTGTGGAAGAGTTGGAAAAAGCAGGGCCCAATGATTAGCTCCTTTATTAAAACATAATCCCCGTAATACGTTCGGATGTCATCTAATTTAGGAGCCGGTGATGTTATAAATACATTTAAGAGGGTGGAGGAGTAGTTTTTATAAAAGCCGGTTTGGGAAAATTCCCTAAACATTAAGTGCTAAAAATGAAACATAAATAATTTGTTTACGTATAAATTCCCAAAAGTACTTGATGAGGGCGAATCACCTATGATAGTTTACGGGGGACATGAACACAATTTTCCGAATAGTAATCTGTTGCCTTGTTATCTCTTATTCCGGGGCAACTGAACTATTTGCCCAATGCGGCCCTAATACATTAGCATTCAACGGCTCCCAGCCTATTTTTAATACTGCCTGCGGTAATAATTCTTATCAGGTAATTAATGGCTCAACTCCGTCAGGGACTGGTAATACGTATCGCTGGGAGGTGTCCTTCAGTGCGGCAACATATACGACCATTGTAAATGGAAGTAATGTACCCGTAAGTTCGCAGGATCTCTCAAAGAGTGAAATAACCAATTTTGTCTTAGCTCCCGCTGGCAATGCTTCAGGAGATTATCGTATCAGAAGGATAGTGACTAACACTTCTGCCAGTTGCACAAATACTTCCGAACCCGTCTCACTTTATTATGCACTGAGTTCCTCCGCCACTACTGGTGGAACGATCATCGGCGAAACGCTCGTCTGCTCTCCTGCAACCGGAACATTAACCGTTGCGGGAAATACGGGTCCTATCCTAAGATGGGAATCGGCTCCCAGCAGCTCCGGACCATGGACACCAATTCCTAATAGCGCCACCAGATCATATTCGTATTCGGGCATAACATCCGGAACCTGTTATCGGGCGCTAAGCGATAATATTTGCGACGGCACTGCCGGTTCCATTGATGCACTGGATAAATATTCCAGCGTCATTTGTATTACTGTAAATTCCGTTCCAACAATTACCCAGCAACCGTTAAGTCAGGGCGCTTGTCTTGGATCGGGCATTTCTCTGAGTGTAACAGCTACAAGCGCTACAACAATTTCCTATCAATGGCGAAAGAATGGTTTTGATATTAACGGTGCAAATGCTGCTACGTTTAGCATAGCCTCCGCTGTTAATTCAGATGCGGGTTCATACGATGTCGTGATGACCAATAGCTGCGGCTCGGTTACCTCAAGTGCTGCGGTAGTAACGGTCAATCCGGTACCCGTTGCGACGGTACCGCCCAATTCCGTGGTATGTCCAGGAACGGTTATCCCGATCACCACGTTCAGCAGCTCACCAACCGGCGCGAGCTTCACATGGACAAACTCAAATACAGCGATCGGACTCGCTGCCAGCGGGTCTGGCGACCTGCCGTCTTTTACCGCGGCTAATGGAACAACAAGTGCGATAACGGCTACAATAACTGTAACGCCGGTTCTTAACGGTTGCGCAGGCCCAGCGTCAAATTACACGATAACGGTTAACCCCACGGCTGTGGTCACCGTTCCCGCAGATTTTTCCGTTTGTGAGGGTGCTACCATATCGGCAACTAATTTTTCCAGCACTCCGGTCGGAGTCACCTATACCTGGACAAATTCGAATACCGCTATCGGACTTTCGGCCGGAAGCGGGTCCGGCAATGTGCCCAGTTTTACAGCACTTAGTAGTGGTTCAACTACGATAACGGTCACCCCTTATGTTAACGGGTGCGCAGGTACTCCTTCCTCGTATGTAATTGCGGTGAATCAACTGCCTGTAGTATCTGCAAGTGCAACTGACGAGACAAGTTGCAGTGCAAATAATGGAACGATTACAATCACTGCGTCCGGAGATGCTACCCTGGAATACTCTATAAATGGTGGTCTGACTTATCCCTCAACAGTAGGGAACTTTACAGGTCTTTCTCCGGGAAGCTATGCCGTAATGGTACGAAGCAGCTCAACCGGATGTGTTGTTGCGGGTCCGATTCTCACGGTCTCAAGTCCGAATGCCCCCCCCAAACCAGTGATAGATTCCTCTAACAGTCCGGTTTGCGAAGGCGAAACAATCACTGTTTCAGTTCAGACCCCAATTCCCAACGCGACCTATACCTGGACGGGCCCCGGAGGGTACTTTCTTTCTGAACCAACCGGTACTATCACAAGACCGAACGCCACTATTGCTATGTCTGGTAATTATGTAGTAACGGTATCTGTTGCAGGATGTGTTAGTGATGCTGAGCCTTTTTCAATAGTAGTTAACAGACGTCCGGTAGTCAATCAGCCCCCTAATTTAACGTATTGTGCTGGTGCATCTGTTCCAGTAAGTTCGTTTATCACTACGCCAGCGGGGGCCACATATAGCTGGACAAATACTGATCCCAGTATTGGACTTGCAGTCGCAGGCAGCGGACAAATATCTCCCTTTACTGCGATCAATAACACCAACAGCCCAATCACAGCAACCATCACGGTGACGCCCAGCTTAAATAACTGCGATGGTGTTCCCGTTGATTTCACGATTACTATAAATCCTCTCCCGGTTATCGATCCTGTTGCAAATATAATAGCCTGCCACGAGGCGACGATTCCTCAACAAGTTTTTACCAGTAACATTGTCGATGCCACTTTTTCCTGGACAATATCAGGTTTAGGCGCCTCCTATAGCGGAAGCGGATCAATTCCCTCTTTCACGGCGGTGAATAACGGAGTAAGTCCAATAGTGGGAACAGTAACAGTTACCGCCAACGTTAACAGCTGCAGCGGATCCTCTGAAGTTTACACCATAACCGTGAACCCCCTGCCACGGCTAACCAACGCGCCACTCAATCAAACTACCTGCTCGGGTACCAGTACAACGGAGGTTGTACTAACTTCTGATGTTGCGAACGCTGATTTTTCCTGGACAGCAGTTTCCTCATCCACTGATATTGCAGGGTTTACGCCCAACGGCATTGGTAATATTCCTGAAGAACTGATTAATAATAGCGGAACAGTTCAGGGTACAGTGACCTATACGATCTTCGCTACGGCAAACGGATGTACTGGTCCGGCGACCTCATATGTCACCCGTGTGAATCCTTTGCCGCGCCTTCGTACTACTATTCCCCTTAGTCAAACAATTTGCTCTGGAAGTTCCAGCACTGCCGTCAATCTGAGCTCCGAAACTGCTGGGACCTCATTTACCTGGACAGCAACCGCCTCTTCAGGATTGGTTATCGGTTTTGATCCCAGTGGATCTGGAGACATACTTCCTCAGACCATTTTAAATACAGGAACAAGCCAAGGCACCGTAACCTATACCATTACTCCTAATACAAGTAATTGTACTGGCCCCATATCCACATATACCATCACTATAAACCCTTTGCCTACGGCTACCATAAGCGGGAGCGCTACAGTTTGTTATGGTGCTGATGCAGTGCTGAATGTTGCATTGACAGGAACGGCCCCATGGAGCATTACCTATTCTGACGGGATTAGTTCTTTCACCAGCACGGGTATCACTACGAATTCATATAGTTTCAATGTGAGTGCCACCTCGACAAAAACCTACACCATCGTTTCGGTAACCGATGCATTATGTTCAAATAGCGGTGCGGGCAGTGCAACGATTAGCCAGCCATCTGCTCCTTTAACTGCTACAGCGAGTTCGATTAACGTAAACTGTTTTGGGATTTATGATGGCTCAATAACCTTTACCGGTGTTTCGGGGGGATCAGGATCTTACGAATATAGCATCAACGGCGGTGTGAACTGGGAGACAGGTTCAAGCTTTGCAGGGCTTGCTCCAAGCACTTATAGTCTTCAGATAAGGGACTTGACGGATCCTGCGTGTATATTAGTCGTGAATTCTGCACTGGTAATTACCCAGCCGGCGGCGGCCCTAACAGCAGGTATAGCCAGTCAAACAAATGTATTATGTTTTGGTGCAAGTACTGGCTCAGTGAATACATCAGTGAGTGGGGGTACAGCTCCATACACTTATTTATGGAGTAATGGCTCTGCTACGGCAAATCTGAGCAACGTACCAGCCGGAACTTACACCCTTAATATCACGGATGCTAATGGATGCGCTATCGGGATAGTGTTGTCGGTTACTATCACCCAGCCTGGATCGGCGCTGAATGCAGGCCTTAGTTCAGCAAACGTGACTTGTTTCGGAGGTAGTGACGGTTCGATCACCATAACGAACGTCAGTGGTGGCTCCGGCAGTTACGAATACAGCATCAACGGTGGCTCTGGCTGGCAGAGTGGTGTCGTTTTTAATAACCTGACCGCCGGAACTTACCAGGTGTTGATTCGCGATGCATCTGCTCCTGCCTGTATGTTTACGGTTAACGCATCTTTGACGATCAGCCAACCGCCGCAGTTAAATGCGGCTGTAACTTCGAATAACGTAAACTGTTTTGGGATTTCTGATGGCTCAATAACCTTTACCGGTGTGTCTGGGGGATCTGGATCCTACGAATATAGCATCAACAGCGGTGTGAACTGGCAGACAGGTTCAAGCTTTGCAGGGCTTGCTCCAAGTACTTATAGCCTTCAGATAAGGGACTTGGCGAATCCTGCGTGTAGATTAATCTTGAATTCTGCCCTGGTTATAACCCAGCCATCGGCGCCCTTAAGTGCAACGATCAGTAGCCAGGTCAATATTCTTTGTTTTGGCGCAAGTACCGGATCTGTAAATCTGGCTGTTACCGGCGGGACAGCACCTTATACCTATTTGTGGAGTAATGGTTTTACCTCTTCTAATCTGACAAACGTTCCGGCTGGATCTTATACTGTCAACATTAGCGATGCCCAGGGCTGCTCTTTAGGTACCG
>JBBJNR010000124.1:0-5061 GCA_037719315.1 Daejeonella sp. | reverse complement strand
TTCTTAGCAATTTAAGCATAATTATAATATTAAAAAAGTGCCTAATTCAATAAATATGTTTATGAAAACAGCTCATTCCATAGTTATGGCAGTTTTAACGCTTGCTGCATGTGCCGGCGGGACTTCAAAGCCATCAAACCCTTCAGATTCAACGCGTACTGCTGATGCTCCAGCCGCCACCGGAATCATTACAGGCGCACAGCAGATAGAAAAATATTTACCCTTATTGCAAGGGAAAAAAGTTGCCATGGCCATCAACAATACGTCGGTTATTGATGGGAAACTTACGATGGATACCTTGCTTAAAAGAGGGGTTAATGTGGTAAAGGGCTTTGGTCCTGAGCATGGATTTCGTGGTAAAGCTAGTGCGGGCGCCAAGATCAGCGATGAAACAGATGAGAAAACCGGGATCCCGCTTATCTCATTGTATGGTGCACGGAATAAGCCAAGTAAGGAAGATATGAAAGGCATCAATGTAATCGTATTTGATATGCAGGATGTGGGCGTCCGTTTCTATACCTACATATCAACCCTGCACTACATTATGGAAGCATGCGCTGAAAATAATGTCGAACTAATTATTCTTGATCGTCCCAACCCCAATGATTCGTATGTTGATGGTCCAGTGCGGGAGGCTGATCAAGTTTCTTTTGTCGGGATGCATCCCATTCCTATCTTACATGGGTTGACTTTTGGGGAATATGCAGGGATGATCAATGGTGAACGATGGCTTGCCAATAAAGTGGTGTGTAAAGTTAAAGTAATCGAAATGGCTAACTACAAACATGGCACACCATATACCTTGGCCATTGCGCCCTCTCCAAATCTAAACACACAACAATCCATTCTTCTGTATCCTTCCCTGTGTTTATTCGAAGGCACAGTTATTAGCCAGGGGCGTGGCACTCAATTTCCCTTTACTGTTTTAGGCAACCCGGAGCTAAAGGGTAAATATGAATTTTCATTTAAGCCGGTATCTATACCAGGCATGAGCGAAAAGCCCCCGCATCAAGATAATGCATGCTATGGACTCGATCTGCGGGATTATGACACAAGCATATTCACTAAGTCCGGGAAGATCAACCTAACCTGGCTAAAAGAATTCTATGCCGCTTATCCTAAGAAAGATGAGTTCTTCAGCGCGGCACGGTTCGATCGTCTTGCAGGCACTAAAGAGTTAAGGAAGCAAATTATCGCCGGCACAACTGAAGAAGATATCAGGGCTAGTTGGGAGCCGGAACTTTCAAAATATAAGGAGGTGAGGAAGAAGTATTTGATTTACAAGTAATCTATTCGTTTTTGATAGCTAGTTTTTACCAGTATAAGCAATTTCCGAGTACTCCACCCTACACTCAGGTCCCACCGGCGACTGCGAGTAAAACCCAATTTTCATATTTTCCGTCTTGTGGTAAACAAAATCGCGGACAACATCCCATTGCTTTCCATCCTGGGAAGTAAGAAAAGTAAATACACGGCCCGCTTTCCGGAGGCGCAAATAGATCTCTTTATTCTGCGGGATATTAAAATAACTGTCATCGGTGATCCTGTTTCTTACGATCGAATTTCCAAGGATCAGATTATCGCCTGTGTTTTGGATCAGGATCTTTGCCCAGTTCTGTACATCGCTGTAAATGAGGATGGCACCCCCGTCATAGCGTCCTTTAAAATCGGATTTTATCTTTGCGGAGAAATCAAAATCCCTCGCAGGAGTAAATAAAAATTTAGGAGCATTATTAAAAAAAGCAGTTCCGCTAGCCGGGTTATGCAAATCTGTTTTCTGAGCCGCTGTCATCACCAAAGAATTTTCAGACAGAACTTTAAACTCCTTGGGTTGATCAACCACGACAAAAGGAGGGAGGCCTTTCATCGTTCCGGCTATGGCTTTCTCATGATTGAAAGTTGTTTGTCGCGCCATATCCAGAACGAAGGGGGGTACCGGACTTCTTGCATACTCGACACTGCCTTTACCCATCTCTGACGCCCAACGGGCTAACCAGGTTATTCTCGTTTTTCCCTGTGCTGTATCCTGACGGCTGTAAGCCGGATCTTTCAATGCCTCATCAATCGAAACAAATGAATACCCCCGGTCCTGCAGTTGTTTTGCCACATCCCCAAACGCATCTGCGTTCAGCATATTCGCATGGACCATCAGGATCTGGCTGACATCCCTGCCAAAAAGATCTGAAGATTGTTTTTCCGCCGCTTCAAACTGGCTTAAGGTATAAGGGAGATAGGCTTCCTTTATCCGGTTCGCTGTTATAGTATCCTTTAATCTTAGCGCAACTTCATAGGCATCAGAAAAGGTGTAGTCCTGGTAAGTAATTGTAGTCGCGGCAATTTTATATTTATTCTGCTTAAGAAATGTATCCAGCTCTTTCCTGTCGGCGAGCGTATTGCCCGGCGATAAGTATGGGTGACGGAAGAAACGGTATGGTCGCTTAACCTTTTGAGACAAGCCCCTGGTCACCCTTTCTCCTTTCAGGATCTCCTGCTTGTAGTCGTACAGGCTGATATCAGCAATATTCACATGATTAAATCCATGATTTCCAAGCTCAAGACCAGTATCCAGCCATTTCTGAAGCAGTGCAATTTTAGCCGGATCGGGCGCTCCGTTCGTATTCAGCTTCTGTTCGTTTACGAAACCCAGAACAGGAATGTTGTATTTCTTGAACGTTGCCATCAGCTTATCCGTAAGTTCCTGCTTTTGCGCATCTGTTTCGCACATGCAGGCGAAGGGAAGGTCGTCGAAAGTTATTGCTATCTTTTTTACGGACTGAGCTTTTAATAAACCCGGAAGTAATAGGAAGCAGATTAGAATCAGTTTAAACATAGTCGACAGTGGAATTTGTCCCGGGGCGGTCCGGGATGACAGTGGAATATATTAATTGAATATAAAACTACCATCCCTAAGATATAAATCAAAGGATTTTAACCAGGAATAATTATAATTCCTATTTTTGTATCAGCATAGTTTTTAAACTATTATGATCACCAAAGGACGATTAGAAGCATTCAGTGACGGCGTTATCGCCATTATCATAACAATCATGGTACTGGAGCTCAAAGTTCCTCATGATGCCAGTCTTGATGCATTAGTGCCATTAACACCCGTATTGGTAAGCTATATTCTGAGCTTTCTCTACATCGGTATTTACTGGAACAACCATCATCACATGCTCCATGCTACCAAATCTGTAAATGGTAACATCTTATGGGCTAATCTTCATTTGTTATTTTGGTTGTCTCTCGTTCCATTTGTAACCGCATGGATGGGTGAAAATCATTTCGCGATGTGGCCGGTAGTATTTTACGGCATCGTACTTCTAATGAATGCCATTGCGTACGCCATCTTAGCCTTAACACTACTAAAACATCATGGAAAAGACTCGCTTTTAGCGATAGCCATGGGTAAAAGCTGGAAAGAGAAATTGTCTATTATTATTTACGCCAGCGCTATCGGGCTATCTTTTATAAATCCATGGATAGGTCTGGCCTTGTATTTTGTGGTAGCCGTGATATGGCTTATTCCTGATGAGAGGATTGAAAAGGTTTTGATTGAGGGAAATTAAAAGTCTAGACACACTTGCAAACCCCCGAACCCGAAAACATCTCTAAAAACGCTTAAAAGCCATCTTCGGCGGCAGCATAGGAAACCTCGTAGAATGGTACGACTGGTACACTTATTCCGCTTTCGCTCTATATTTTTCAGCGTCTTTTTTCCCTTCTGGGGATAAAACTGCCCAGCTCCTCAATACTGCAGGAGTTTTCGCACTAGGGTTTCTGATGCGGCCTATTGGTGGCTGGCTGTTCGGAAGAATAGCAGATAAGTTGGGACACAAGCAAAGTATGACGCTTTCAGTTCTTTTGATGTCTTTCGGCTCGTTAATGATCGCATTTACGCCAGGCTACCAAAGTATTGGTCTGATGGCGCCTGTAGCCCTTCTGGTTGCAAGATTGCTGCAAGGGCTGAGTGTGGGAGGAGAGTACGGCGTTTCGGCCACCTACCTCAGCGAAATGGCCAGCAAGAACAGGCGCGGTTTTTATTCCAGTTTTCAGTATGTTACACTGATTGGCGGACAGTTGTTTGCCCTCGGTATCCAGCTGATCCTGCAGAGCTGGCTAAGTGATCCCGAGCTTCATCAATGGGGCTGGCGGATTCCTTTTATCATTGGGGCGCTGCTGTCATTTGTTGCCCTTTACCTTCGGCGCAGTCTTACCGAAACTCATGCCTTCGAAGCGCAGAAAAACAAAGCAGATTCTAAAAAAGGCACGATCAAAGAATTGCTGAAACATCCCCGGGCATTGCTAACTGTTGTCGGATTAACACTGGGAGGCACACTTGCCTTTTACACCTACACCACCTACATGCAGAAATTTCTTGTGAACACCGTCAACCTCAGTAAAAGCGACTCCACCCTGATCTCTTTCTGGAGCATGCTGATCTTCGCGCTGATGCAACCAGCTTTTGGCGCTTTGTCTGATCGCATTGGCCGGCGTCCTCTGCTAATTGGCTTTGGCATTTTAGGAACGATCTGCACCGTCCCGCTTCTCACAACCCTCAGCCATACCACTTCCCAATACCAGGCATTCTTCCTGCTTCTCGCCGGACTCGTCATCGTAAGCGGATATACCAGCATCAATGCTGTAGTTAAAGCCGAGCTCTTCCCGGCTGAGGTGCGCGCATTGGGGGTCGGCCTTCCCTATGCGCTTACTGTTGCCATCTTTGGCGGGACGGCGGAATATGTAGCTCTCTGGCTAAAAGGGATCGGGAATGAGGAGTATTTTTACTGGTATATTACAGGGTGTATTTTTGTGTCGTTGATGGTTTATGTTTCGATGAGGGATACGAAAGATACGTCGATGTTGAATAAGGATCCTCAAGAGTAATATTTTTTCGCGCTTATATTGATTCCTCAGTATATTCCCTCTCCTTCTGGGGAAATTCCGGGTTTGTTGACCGGGAGGAATCTTATCATCCGTTCATTCTATTAATCCTAGTCCCTGACAATCGAGTAGGAAGGTAGCAATTATTTTGCTACCTGTCCTCTCACACCACCGTAC
>JBBJNR010000003.1:23354-82918 GCA_037719315.1 Daejeonella sp. | reverse complement strand
TTTCTTAGCAATTTAAGCATAATTATAATATTAAAAAAGTGCCTAATTCAATAATGTATATTAAGTTTTCAAATAAGATTATTTTGGTCATTACACTACAAACTACAATAAGTAACTTAATAACCTGGATTTTGTATAAGTAAGTTATTCAGATCTATTTCTCTTGATGGTATGGGTTAATCTCCTGTGTTTTAAAGCCTATTAGCGAAAACAACAGTATCGTGTTTTCTCCATCCACGCTTATCGCGTATTTTCCGTCAAGGTCGCTTAGCGTTCCTCCGTTCGTTTCTTTTATTTTAATACTAACTCCAGGGAGCCGCTTTCCTGTAACGTCAGTAATCTGTCCCTTAATATCTTTTCTGACTTTTGCTGAAGGAAGATTGTCTTGGCCATTAGCAAAAGTTTGTAAAAGCTTAAGAGAGTGACGCCAATCAGACATCTACATACCCGGGTTCTTAATAAAATTTTAATCATGCTAATAATTGGTTGAACAAATATAAACTTTTGAAATCGATTTCTAAATTATTTTTATGTTAAAAAATGGTTGATTGGATTACAAGGAGTTTGGGGTTGGGCATCCAGAGTTAATAACAAACTTTAAACCCAGCTGAGCATTACACCAGAATGAATGTATATCTTATCTATCGAAGACAAAGTGGCCGTCTGGATACGAATGCAGCAAATGCGGACATAACCATTATTGCAAAGGCAATGTAATATATGACCGGCAATGCACGGTATGCCGATATGTCGAATCCCCAACGGCGGGAACGCTGTTCCACCGTTGTAAAATTCCCGATACTGAAGGCATTTTATATTGTCTTTACCTTGCAACCTCTAGGAACGGCATCAGCACCACCGAATTAAGCAGAAAATTAGCTTAAGGCAGAAAACCTGCTGGCTGTTTAAACACAAAGTAATGAAGGGCATGGAAAGTAGTAAAAACTTTCCCATGGAAGGAAAAGTAGAATTAGACGAAACTTACGTAGGCGGCCAGGACGATCAGTAATGTAGTTGCAGGATTGCGAAGAGGCAAATTAGAAGGCCGCTGGATGGGTAAAGCACCGGCAGGCTATATAAATAGAATACGGGAAGACAAAACCAAATACATCGAATTAATTGAACCGGAGGCATCGCATATAAAATGGGCTTTCAAAACTATAGCAGAAGGTATCTATCCAACAGACCATGTTTAGAAGTTAGCCAGCGCAAGGGGCATGCGTTGCAAAAGAAACACTTTTTTAGCGGCAATACGTAATCCCATTTATTGCGGAAAGGTAATAGTACCACCTGACGAACATAATGAAATGTTCCTTGCAAATGGGAAACACACACCCTTAATTAGTGAAAAGCTATTTTGGGAGGTACAGGATATTTTAAGCGGGCGCACCATAGTTCATCGTGTGAAAATCGAAACACCTATAAATTTGCCATTAAGAGGATTTTTATACTATCCGGAATGCAATCGGACACTCACCGGCAGTGCTTCTAAAGGCAGGCCTGGGTATTACTATTACTATCATTGTAAAGCTCCCTGTAAATCAAGATTTAAAGCAGATAAAATAAATAGTGATTTTGAAAGGGACTTACAGAAATTTGTTCCTAAACCTGGAATGGCAGAACTATATAAGCAGGTAATATATGATGCCATTGGTGATGACAAGAAAAACTTTGAGGCAAAACGTAAGCAATTAGTTGCTGACATTTCAGACCAAAATAACTTATTAACAAAAATAAGGGCACTACTTCTATCAGACGATATTGATATAGAGGACTACAAAATTATGAAATCAAAGTGTGAAGAAAAGATCGTTAGGCTTGAAGCGCAACTGACAGAATTAAAAGATCAGGCGGGTGTTAAGAGTGATATAAATGAAATTGTTGATGAAGCCTTAATAAGGCTGAAAAACCTTACGGAACTGTATTCTAAAGGCAATATTGAGGACAAACGTTATATTATCGGTTCGATCTTTCCAGAAAAATGGACAATTATAGAAAATAAAGGTCGAACCGGTAAAGTGAACTTAGCGGCTCTACTTATCTATCAGATTAACAATATGTTAGGACATAAAAAAACCGGAGTTAGAACTAAAATTAGAACTAACTCCGGCTGGGTACCCAGCGCCGGAATCGAACCGGCACAGTTTCCTATCGGTGTTTGAGACCGACGCGTCTACCAGTTCCGCCAGCTGGGCCTTTTTGGAGTTGTACGTAGTATGTTATTACGTTGTACGTTTGGACGGGATGCAAACTTAGATATTTTTTTGAAATTATTGAAGTTAGGGAACAATATTTAGAAAAATTGATGATTATGGGGCATTATCAAATTCGCAATTTTTAATCCGTAATTCGTAATGATCATTACCTGAACTTATTCATACTCGTCCGGATCCGCATCAGGTACTTTTGGCGGTACCAGATGTCTCTGAGCTTTAATAAGATGCTGTCAGGATCTGAATTGGTCTTAGAATCAAATTCGTCTGTAAGGAGTTTCAATTTATCGAACAAGGAGGCTTCCAATTGATCCACTTCAGTCGTTATTCCCATTAAACGGCTGGGGTCCGGATCAAATTCCATTTCCATCAGCGATTCATTTACGTCCATCATATCAATTAGGAAATCCTGCGGCAAGGCATATTTGTCTCCATCAGCCAACATCTGATGAATTTCCAGTATGTATTCGATCCGCTTTAAAGGGTCGGACAAAACTTTGTAAGCTTTGTTGTTTAGTGTGGAGACCTCCAGTATCTCATCCTGCTTCTCCTGTGGTTCATTTACATAAAAGTCAGGGTGATATTTTTTGCTGAATTCGTAAAATTTCTTCTTCAGCTGGGATTCATCAACCTGAAAACGGAGTGGAAGATTATAGAATTCAAAGTAATCAGGATCCATTAGCATCAGGATTTCATCATTCTCAACTCTCCACTTTCAACTTTCAAACCTCAGCTTAGTTAATAACGTGCTTAATAATATCATTCCCAAACACAAACACCATCAGTGTAATTAAGATCACAAAGCCTACCATCTGAGCCCGTTCCATAAATTTATCGCCCAAAGGTTTACCTTTAACCATTTCGATCAAAAGGAATATGGCATGGCCTCCATCAAGTGCCGGAATAGGTAAGAGGTTCATTAAAGCAAGAGCCATCGAAAGAAGCCCGACAAGGCTCCAGAACTTGATCCAGTTAACAGTGCCACCGAACATAGTTGCTATGCCTATAGGGCCCGTAAAGGCTTTGTTTGCCTTAACCTGACCCGACGCTACTTTTCCCAGGCCTTTCGCATTGTCCATGAATGAGCCCCAGGCCCTTGAAGCGCCAACAGGCAATGATCCCAGGAAGCCATAATTAACGGTTTCAACAGGAATATTAAAATATAATGGAATGTATACCCCTACAGTACCCTCAGGCGAAACCTTTGTTGGGATCTGAATGGTTTTATCATTCCTCACGACAGTTAATTCAACGGTTTTGTTCGTGTTAGAGACAACTTGTTGCTTAAACTCATCATAAAAAACTACCGGGGTGCTGTTTATGGCCAGGATGCTATCACCCAATTTTACACCAGCCTTTTCGGCATTTCCCCCTGGTTCGACAAGTGATATTCCCGACATTTTTACCCGTGGTTCAACAAACTGCCCGATACCCAGATCAGAAACTTTTTCAAGTACATCACCCGGCACGTATACGTTTTTGATTTCGCCATTACGCAAAACGGTTAATTCTGTATTCCCGAGCAAAACTTTTGAGCTTGTCAGCTCATCAAAGCGTTTAACAGGTTTTCCATTTACCTCGGTAATCCTGTCCCCGTTCTCAAGGCCGATATCTCTTCCGATACTCCCCGGCGCTATCCCATAAGGGATCTTATCATTCGGGATAAACGTTTCACCATTGCGTAAGGTCAGCATCCAGAAAATAAAGATTCCCAGAACAATATTTACGGTAACTCCTCCAAGCATGACAATTAGTCGCTGCCAGGCCGGTTTGGAACGGAATTCCCAGGGTTGCGGCGGACCAGCAAGCTGATCGGTGTCCATTGACTCATCGATCATACCTGCGATCTTTACGTACCCTCCAAGGGGAAGCCATCCGATACCATATTCGCAACCTTTATAATTAAAACTAACCAGTTTGAAACCCCATGCATCAAAGAACAGGTAGAATTTTTCTACCCGGATACCAAAAGCCCGGGCCGCAAAAAAGTGCCCTGCCTCATGCAGAATAATTAAAATTGATAATCCAAGTAACAGCTGACCTGTCATTACTAATCCATCCATGCCTTTTATCTATTTATTTCTTTAGATATTAATATTTCTTGTTTGTTACTAATTCCTTTGCGTAAATACGGGCTTGTTTGTCGGTTTCCATATAATCGTCAAGTGTTGGCTCGCTAACAAGGGGGATTTCCGACATACAGCTTTCGATCACATCGCTCATTTGCAGAAATCCAAGACGGTTGTTCAAAAACTCAGCCACAACAACTTCATTGGCAGCATTGATCACACATGGCATGTTACCGCCCGTATTCAACGCACGGAAGGCCAGCTCCAGGTTCCGGAACGTCGTTTTGTCAGCCTGCTCAAAACTTAGGTTGGGGAAATCCATGAAATTAAACCGTGGGAAATTATTCCCTACCCTCTCCGGATATGACATCGCATATTGTATAGGCAGCTTCATATCCGGCAAGCCCATCTGCGCTTTCATAGAACCATCCCTGAATTGAACGATAGAATGGATAATAGATTGCGGATGCACGATCACGTCGATCTGAGAAGCATCGAGCTTAAAGAGCCATTTAGCTTCAATCACTTCGAGGCCCTTGTTCATAAGCGACGCGGAATCGATCGTTATCTTCTCTCCCATTATCCAGTTGGGATGCTTCAAGGCTTCTATTTTGGTGATTGAAGCCAGAAAATCAGGTTTTTTTCCCCTGAATGGCCCGCCGGATGCAGTTAAATAGATTTTTTCGATTTCATTTCCTTCCTCACCCGCAAGGCATTGAAATATAGCGGAATGCTCAGAATCGACCGGAAGGATCCTCACACCGTGTCGTTCCGCCAGACCGGTAACCAGCCCACCTGCCACAACAAGGGTCTCCTTATTGGCAAGGGCGATATCCTTCCCTGCTTTAATAGCTGCCAAAGTCGGCTTTAAGCCGGCAAATCCAACCATCGCAGTTAATACAAGTGAAATATCAGGCTGAGCCACTATCTCACAGAGATCTTCTAATCCGCAGAGCACTTTTATACCATGCGGATCGAGGGCAGAACGGACATGCTCAAAGTTTTCCCTTGTTCCGATTACAACATAAGCTGGCTTAAACTCGATTGCCTGCCGGATAAGAAGTCCGGCATTATTTTGCGCAGTAAGCAGGAATGCCCTGAAGCGCCCCGGATTTTGCCGGATAACTTCCAGGGACTGGGTGCCGATACTTCCGGTGGACCCCAGAATAGCTATATTTTTTACCTGTATTTCCTTGTGCACAATTAATCTGTACGACTTATCCATTTATCCAACTCATCCGCTATCAGCCGGTCGTTAGACAACCTTGGGACCTTGTTCTGTCCTCCCAGCTTGCCTTGCGATTTCATATAATCCCTGAACGCGTTTTTATTCATAGCATGCATGATCAGGGGCTGTAAAACCTTTCCTTCGATCAGGTCAAAGTAATACGAATTCTTAGCCTGCAGGGATTTATCTACTTTCAAACTGAATGCCCTGAGATCTGCAGGCGCCCTTCCGAATTCTACATACCATTCGTGGTAGGGTAATGGAGAACCCTCATTAAGACCGTCCGGACTGACCTGCGGAGCGACAGTAAATTCAGTTATCTCCACGTTTTCTTCGTTCGCTACTGATAGGATTGCGGATTCAACTTCTTCCGCGATCACATGCTCACCGAAAGCCGAAATATAATGTTTAATTCGGCCCGAAACAATTATCCGGTAAGGGTCTTTGGAAACAAACTTAACCGTATCACCAATGCTGTAACCCCAAAGGCCCGCATTCGTATTCATAATCAGCGCATAATTTTTGTCCAGCTGCACATCCTTAAGTGAAATTCGCAACGGATTTTCACTGTAATATTGATCAGACGGAATAAATTCATAGAAAATTCCGGAGTCCACAGCCAACAGCAAGCCTTTTTCCTTTTGAGAATCCTGAAAAGCTATAAAGCCTTCAGATGCAGGATAAGTTTCTATGGAATCTATGCTTTGCCCGATACTTTCTTCGAGACGGGCCCGGTAAGGTTCGAAATTTACTCCGCCGTACACAAAAAGGGAGAAATTTTTAAAAATATCCTTGACCTTTTTTCCTCCCCTCCGTGCTGACAGCCGGTCAAAATACATCTGCACCCATGGAGGGATACCTGAGATAAGACGCATGTCCTCATTGATCGTTTCATCAACAATTGCTTCGACTTTCTCTTCCCAGTCGTCAATACTGTTGGTCTGATAAGACGGAAGACGGTTTTTCTGAAGATATGCCGGCACATGGTTGGCAACAATTCCGGATAAGCGCCCTGTTGCGATTCCTTGTTTAATCTCCAGCACAGGGCTGCCTTGCAAAAAGATTATTTTACCGTCGATAAATTCCGATTTCCCTGTTTCATGGATATAGCAAAACAGCGCATTCTGTGCACATTTTATATGTTCCTGCATAGAAATATCTGAGATCGGTATATATTTTGTTCCGGAGGTCGTGCCGGAGGTCTTGGCCAGGTATTTAGGCTTTCCAGGCCAAAGCACATTTGATTCTCCGGCAACTACACGTTCAATGTAAGGCTTCAGTCCTTCATAGTCCTGTAAAGGAACATGCTTTTTAAAATCCTCGTAGGATCTGATACCAGCAAAATGATGATCTTTTCCAAAAGCGGTATCCCGGGCATGACGGATTAATTTTTTTAAAATTTTTTCCTGCGATTCCGGAGCATTCTTTTTCCATCTGTTGATCTGCATTACTGCAAGTGCAGCCAGCGGTTTTGCTAATGCAGATTTAATTCCCATTGTTCCCCTCCGGAGATTCAAGCAGGATCTCTTCCTCATCTGCATAGCTATTTACCATGTGACGGTAGGCAATAATGAGAATAAGGCTTGAAAATGGTACTGTAAATAACAAACCGATCAGAAAAGCCATTGCACCCAGTATATTAAGGCCCAGCATAACCAGGAAAAGGACAAATACAAACCAGAAATGTCCCTGTGTAAGGGTCCAGCTCTGACTGATAGATTCGGAAGAACCGGATTCCTGATCTACAATAAAACATACCACGAAACATAGCCTGATCGTGAAAAATATGATCGGGATGGCAATCAGGACAAAAACAGGCAGTAAATCCCAGCTAAAAGGATTGTCGGGATCCACAGTAATGTGAGGAGTGTTGAAAAAATAGAGCGCGCTGATCATAGCAATTAAAAAGACTAAAACAAGCCCGATAATTAATTTAACTATCAGAAAATTCAGGGCCTTAACAAGATTTGGAACGAAATCAGGAAATTCTGCATCACCTGGGTCATCGATCAGCTTGAAAAATACCTGGTAGAAAGCCACTGTAAAAAAAGCATCGAATAGGCTCAGAATGATATTCTGAACCAGTACACCCGCACCGCCGCCGCCAATTATGGCCGAAAGCACCGCGGTAATGATAAAAATGAAGACGAATTGGACAGCAGTAAAGCCAAGCAGTACCCAAATATTCTTCTTAGCTAGTTCCCAAGCATCTGCTAAAACATCCTTCACGGAAAGCGCTTTGTCCATATATTAATATTGTCTTAAAATAATTCGTTTCCAGAAATCCTGCATAAAACCAAGTCCGTAAGCTGTCAATTGCACCAATGAAGCAATAATGCTCAAAAATGCAACTTTTGCTGATCTGTTTGCCGCCCATGAGTGGAAAAATATCAACAAAATGAAAAGTGTCAGTACAGTATTACAAAAAGGAGCTAGTGGGTGTTTTAAAAGGTTTAAAATTAAACTCAATAGCAAAAAAATGATGAAAAATGCGGGAAAAAAATGTACCAGCTTTAGTTCGGATGCAAAGCGCTTATAAATATGGATCCTGGCCCGGCCGAAGAAGTGCAGCTGCTTATAAAATTGCAGAAAATCTGTCCGCCTTTTGTGATAAACAAGGGCACCGGGGATCAGCCCGGTTTTAAACCCGAGAGAATGAATCCTGATGCTGAATTCTATGTCCTCGCCCAGGCGGGTTAGGACAAAGCCGCCTGTTTTTTCCCAAACCTCCCGGGATATCCCCATGTTAAAACTCCGTGGGTGGAACCGGCCAATATGTTTTTTATTGCCCCGGATACCCCCGGTCGTGAAAGGAGAGGTCATGGAATAGCTGATAGCCTTCTGGACCGGCGTAAATGACCTGTGAGAACCGTCAGGGCCGCCATATGCGTCAAACTGATGCTCAAGCAGGTAATCGTTTACAATCTCCAGGTAATCCGGCGGCACCAGGCAGTCTGAATCAAACACGACAAAATAATCACCTTTTGCTCGGGCAAAACCATAATTCCTCGTAAAACCCTGCCCCTCATTTTCCTTAAAATAATAGCTGATATCCAGCCTGTCTGCGTAGCCATCCACAATATCCTTCGCAAGGATCCCGGAGCCATCTTCAATCACCAGCACTTCAAACTGCAGATAGGTTTGCAGGGTTAAAGTGTGCAGCAATTCGTTGATCTCCTGGGGCCGGTTATATAAGGGGATGATAATGGAAAAAAACATCTAAATCGGAGATAAAAGAAACTTGGAGATCATACCGTTTTCTCGATCTGGTAAGAATTGCGCTCGGGAGAATTACGCGATACAAGCTCAGCTATAAATCCGGTAAGGAATAACTGAAAACCTACAATGATGGCCACTAAGGCAATATAGAATAACGGCTGCTCCACCACCTCCCGCGTATAACGAACATGTGCAGCTATATGGTACAATTTTTCACCGATTATCCATAAAGCAATGCCTGTTCCTGCGAGGAAGCTCAAAGCCCCCATCGAGCCGAAAAAGTGCATCGGGCGTTTTGAGAATTTGCCAACAAAAAATATGGAAAGCAGATCCAGGAAACCATTTATAAACCGGCTGAACCCGAATTTTGTAGTACCGTACTTCCTGGGATGGTGCTCTACCACCTGCTCGGCAATTTTAGTAAATCCCGCCCATTTGGCAATTACAGGAATATAACGGTGCATTTCCCCGTAAACCTCAATGCTTTTTACTACATCCTTGCGATAAGATTTTAACCCACAGTTAAAATCATGCAGGTTATGAATGCCCGACATCCGGCGTGTTACTAAATTGAACAGCTTGGTCGGAACGGTTTTAGTAAGGAGGTCATGCCGCTTTTGCTTCCAGCCAGAAACGAGGTCATATTTTTCTTCGATAATCTTCCTGTATAGTTCGGGGATCTCTTCCGGGCTATCCTGCAGGTCGGCATCCATAGTGATCACCACATTGCCCTGACATGCTTCAAAGCCAACGCTCAGGGCTGCTGATTTACCGTAATTTCTTCTGAACTTGATCCCTACTATATTAGGCAGGCCTGCTTTTAGCTTTTCTATAACCTCCCAGGAAGTATCGTTACTTCCATCATCAACCAGAATGATCTCATAACTGAATCCATTAGTATCCATCACTCGTCCTACCCAACTGGTGAGTTCGGGCAGGGATTCGGCTTCATTGAATAAAGGAACGACAACTGAAATATCCATTGATCAGAGTTGAGAGTTGATCCAGGACCGGGTCCGGGATGAAAGTTGATAATTCATGGTCGGGATTATATACAAACGTGCAAATTTCATGAATAAAAGTCAGATTATATATTTTTCTTTCCTGTATATAAATCTCTGCATTGAAAAAAATCTTTTCACCTTTATTCTACTCTGATGACTTAGGGCATTTTAAGAAAAACAGAACCCCGCTAATCAGGTTATATCATTATCTGCATCGAAACCATGCGGAAGTACTTATCTCATTGAATTGAAAAAAACAACCTTACACCTGATTCTTTTTATATGTCTTTGTGCTTCGGCATTGGCTGCGCAAGATACGCTCCAGAACAAGTCTTACCGTCTCAAACCGGTTATTAAGCTAAATAAGTCGCCCGGGGCCCTTGGCATCAGCCAGGAGGTACAAAAAAGAAATACCGTGATGGCAAATCGTCCCGTGAACATTGCACTGTTCGGGGTCGACAGCCGTAACTCCTACGTGGACGGGAATGCTGATATCATCATGATCATTTCCATTGATCCTGCATCACAAAAGATAAAAATGTCTTCGATCCTTAGAGATACCTATGTTCTCATAGAAGGAAAAGGCATGGATAAAATAAATGCAGCGTATGCCGCTGGCGGTCCGCAGCTGACCATCAAAACCATCAACCAGAACTTTGCAATGGACATAAAAGATTATATGAAAGTTGATTTTTTAAGCGCGGCTAAAATAGTGGATGCCCTGGGCGGCGTGAATATCAGCCTTAAACCAGAGGAACTACCCTATTTAAACAATTATTTAAATGAAATATCTTTTTCGGGTGACCTTCCAATGGTTCCGCTTACAAAAGCAGGCTTACAAAAACTCACCGGCAGGCAGGCAGTTGCTTACGCAAGAATAAGGGATGCCGGCAGGGGTGACTATGAAAGAACAGACCGGCAGAAGGCAGTCCTGGTGTCACTCTTCAGTAAAATGCAGGGGGCAGGTGCGGAAATGCTTCCAGTGCTTTTATCCCAAATCCTGCCTAACCTCGAAACTAGTATGGATCAAATGATGCTGCTGACCATTGGAAGCAGTATACTGAACTCAAAGAGCAAGAGCATTGATCAGGGGAGGTTCCCGCTTGATTCGGCCAGCAAAGGTGAACGGATCAATAATGTCTGGTATCTCAAGACCGATCTTAAAGCAACCAGCGCTTCACTTTATAATTTTATTTATAAAGATATAAAGCCTGGAAAGTGACGGGCGCCTCGGCCTGTTTGGGATAAACTAAACGATTTCTGAGCGGCTTGCCGCTAAAATCTTTCCTTAATTTAGAAACAAGGCAAATAAACCCGCTACAAAAACCCAGGATAAAATACCCAGAGCCGTAATAATAAGAATATTTCTTCTGGGGATAACCAGGTTCATGGCATTCTTAATCGGTCTGAATTGTTGAGTCATCTCTGTCGGAAATTGTTCTGTTAACGTTACTGGAACCTCTTCGCTTACCTGTTGTTGTGTAGTTATCATTTCTTGCTACTTCTTTCGGTCTTTTACGATCAGCAGCAAATAAGGTTACAAATTAAGAACAATTTTTTTAATTTTTTCTTTAATGTGGATTTAACAGTTTCTTAACGTTAAATAGTTTGATTTTCCCGGGAAAACCCGTAGCTATAAAATGCTTGTTATAATTTAGGAATGCCTGTTGAAAATTATAGTATTAATCATCATCTTCAACAGAGGCGAACACGGGTGCTTCTTTCTTGAATATCGCAGCAAAGATCAGTGACATGATAAACTCTATTAAAATACTAATTCCCAGGTTCTTAAGCAGGTCCGTAGGGCTTGGGTCCAACTGGGCCTTCAAACTTTCGAGTTGTTTGCTCACTGCCTCATCGATCTGATCCTGGTCCATTCCCATACTTTCAAGGGACTTTGTCACACCTGCTTCAACAAATTCTGACACCCTTTCGAACGCATCGGGCTCAGCAAACTTGTAAAAAACATAATTCACTACAGAGTATAAAATTCCGGCAACAAAAGCCATCAGGAATATTCCTTTTAGCGCTTGCCTGAAGCTCCAGTAACCGCCGATCTTTTTCCGCAGATCAATAGTAAAGAAAATATAGATTAAAAGAGACACGATCAGCATTCCAATACCAAACCATATTGAGCCCATCAAAGATGGGAACATATAGTATGTGACAATTCCAATAACAGCTGAGATGATTCCAATAATAAGGCCGTTATTAACGGCAGCCTTGTTTAGATTCAGTAATGATGGTTCCATTTTAATTCGTTTAGGTTAGGTTTATTGTTGATTATAAGATATTAATAATGAATACACAGCAGAATCAAAAGCCGGATCAAGGCTGTTATTTATAAAATCAGCAAACTCTGCTTCATCCGGATCCTGTTCCCTGAAAAACCCGATCACAGGGTAGAATAACTCTTTTAACTCGGATGTCTCCGGAAGATCTTCCGAAACCCGTGCAACTTCTTCCAGGGTGCTTTCCACAAGGATCTGATTGGCAATCACATCTTCATAAATGCGATGTTCATCCTGAAATTCATCTTCATCAACCAGCAGGAACTCGCGAAGGAAATCACCCAGATCAGGCTCGATATCTTCATCCTCGCACTCTTTCAAATAAAGCATCAGGTTCAGGAGCTCGGTTCCCCTGTCAAGTGTTTTTTCTTCTATAAGCTCCCATTCCGGGGAATCGAGATAGTCTTCCTCCAGTTTACGGACGTCCTCATTAAAGAAATTAATAAGCAGGAGGTCGAAAAATATCTCCCGGAGAGGTTCATATAAGAGGTGGTCATCAAATTCGCTGTCCAGCGCGGCCACTTTCTTCAGATAATCATCATTCTTGTCGAAAACGCTGACCAGGCTTTCAAAGAATGCTTTGCTATCTTTTTTGTTAACAGCAGCAAATTGGGCTAAGGAAACCTTCATCGCGTGTTTTACACTTGCATCCATATTTTTCGTTAAACTGTAAGGTATCGGGCATTATTATATACTAACTTAATCTTTCCGGATAAACTTTCTCCAATAAAAGGAGAATTTATTGACCGGGAAAGGTTGGTGCTCTCATTCAAGATCCATTCTTCAGACGTATCGAACAGAATAAAGTTACCAGAATTTCCAGCTTCTAAAACTGCATCTGGCAATCCAAGTATATTCCGGGGATTAACGGACATCTTCTCAACGATCAGCGCAGGTGATAAACCGGCTCTTAAGGCAAGCGGGAAAGCGGTTTGCAGCCCTGTTATCCCATAGGATGCTGTTTCAAACTCAACATTCTTAAACTCAATCTCGTGAGGGGTATGCTGTGAAACAATGGCGTCAATTGTTCCATCTTTCAAACCTGCGATTAATGCTTTTTGATCTCCTTTGGTTCGCAAAGGAGGTTTAACCTTGTAATTACTATCAAAACCTTCCAGAAGATCGTCTGTAAGAACCAGTGCATGGACGGCCACATCACACGTAACTTTCAGACCGGATTTTTTTGCCTTCCGGATCAGATCGACACTGCCGGCCGTGCTGATCGTACTGAAATGAATTTTTGCATCATTATACCCAGCCAGGTACAGGTCGCGTGATATCATCAGTTCTTCTGCCAGTGAAGGGTTGCCTTTCATCCCAAGAAAGGTACTCATCACGCCTTCATTCATTTTTGCCCTACCTGCGATATCCTGGTCTTCAGCATGGGAAAATATCAACCCGTCAAAAGACCTGGTATACAATAATGCCCTGCTCATCAGACCGGCATTTCCGACAGGTTTTGCCCCATCCGTAAAGGCTATCGCCCCCGATTGCTGCATGTCATACATTTCCGCCAGCTCCTTCCCTTCACAATTATGACTGATGCATCCTAAAGGATAGATGTCCACAAGATTATTTTTCGCCCGGTTTACCAGGTAAGAGACCTCAGCTTTTGAATGCACCGGTGGTTGCGTATTTGGCATAAGGGCCAGACCGGTAAATCCCCCGGCAGCTGCGGCCGCTGAACCGCTTATGACATCTTCTTTAGTTTCAAGTCCGGGATCTCCGAAATTTACATTCAGATCAAAGAAGCCGGGCGCTAGATATTGCCCTTTTGCACGTATGATCTCCGTGTTTTCATCTGGTGCAGCGATCTTCTTTCCTGTTTCAGATATGATGCCGTCTATTACTAAAACATCGGAAACTTTCCCGTTTAGTTTGCTCCTGGGATCCAGGATAGTGGCAGACTGAATTAATAGATTTTTCAAGTATTTACAGTGTTAGTTGGAGTTCTTTTATAAAACCTGATGAGCAGGATTTCAGCTGCTAAGAACAATAGTGAGAGTATAATGCAGATTTTCCATAAAGAAGTACCCTGGTTGATCGATTCAACCGTTCCCTGCATTGAACCGGGCTCAGGATTTATCAGTTCTATTTTCTGATCAGGAAATTCAGCTTTTATTGCCCTGTCACTTGCGTAGCTAAGATCAGATTCCGGCCCTGCATCATTAAATGAAAGTACCGATATAAGGCTGTCATTTTTAAGAAGCTGGTAATTTCCAGTGCTACGGACCTGGTCAGCAATATATAGCTGCGACATGTTCTCGTTCTGACGCAGATCAGGAATTGCCTCAAACTTATCTTGCCTAAGCTTTAATGTCTGATTGGAATTAAGGGTAAGTTTCGGAAGCTCGATAACCAGGTCCCTGTTTAGCTTATGAAAAAGGCTCTGGTCCTGCAGGGAGAGCAATGCTGTCTGATACATAATCGGCACAAATACGGAGTGTCGTGCAAAATTACTTGATTCTGCATTCAAGGGTACAGCTGAGAGATAGACCTTTCCACTCCCAAGCCTGTATTCACTAAAAAAAGCATCTCTGCCTGGAAACCCAAGGATATCTTTTCTCGTCGTATTATTCCGGACGAGGTAGCGAAGATACTTTTTTGCTACAGGCAGGTCCAGTTGTCTCGGGATGTTCTCAAACACGCCCTTGAAAACCGGATGCTGAAGATTAATAGAGGATACCCTTGTTTCGGCACTGACGATCTCGGCGGGGAGCTCGGTACCAAGGGCGCGAAGCAATTTTGTGAAAGAATCCTGGTTGCCATCCAGTGCCGGAAATATCATCAGGCTGCCTCCACGATCTGCATATCCCCTGAGCTGCTGGATCAATCCGTCACTGATTTCGCGCGCTTCATTAACTATAATAATAGGATATTTATTTAATTGGGAGTAATTAATATTTCCTATACTGACATTTTCACGAGCAAAGAACGCATCTGACCGGTACACTGAGTTCAGGTATTCACTTTCAGTGCTCCCGTTAATAATAAGCAGCGGAAGTGATAGCTGAACATTGAAACTGAAATAAAATTTATCATCAAAAACAACCGGAAAATCGGTTATCTCAATTTCTCCTGCCTGCCACCCTGCTTTTAGCCCGCTAAATGAAAGTGTATCATTAGAAGTTGCCCTGGGTTCGATAGTCTGGCTGCCTAATGCTTTTTGCATCTTGTTAATGCTTATCTTTATCGGGATGTTTTCGGCTTTCTGATCTGAATTATTTCTGAGCTTGACAATCAGCTGTTCAGAATCGCCCGGCTTATGAATTGCTGAGGTAAGCCAAACGGAATCTATTGAGATATTTGGCTGAGGGTTGGATTTCAACCGGACCAGTCTTACAGTGACGGAGCTGTCGGGCTGCACCGGTGCAGAAGAAAGTATGTTTTCCTGAAAATCAGATATGATGTAGGCGGTTTTCCTCGAGGCGGTCTCGTTTGTAAACACATCTTCCTGCCTCCGTATGATCTGGCTCAGATCTCGGTTTGCTGAACTGATCCGGACCTCTTCCACAGCACTCTGGAACTCATCATAATTTAAAAGACGCTGATATCTTCCTTCAAAGTCGTTTGTTAGCAGTTGAAATTTATCGTTCAGGCTATAGGCAGATGCGATTTCTTTCGCCCTTCTTTTTGCTTCGTCCATTAAGGTCCCTTCCTTATTTACAGCTTCCATGCTGTAGGAGTTATCAATGAAAATGCTAACGACCTCCCGCTGAAAGGAATCTTTCTGTTCAGGATTTGGAATATAAGGTCCCGCAAAAGCGAATACAAGGAAGGTCAGGGCTAAAATCCTGGACGCTAATATCAACCTGTCTTTCAGGTGCTGCCGCGATGAGGTCTGGATCTGTACAGACTTCAGAAAACGCACATTACTGAAATAAACTTTTTTAAATTTCCGGAAATTAAAAAGATGAATAATGATCGGGAGGGCAATCGCCAGGAGGGCAAATAAAAATCCGGGGGAAAGGAATCTCATTGTTTATCAAAATTATAAAAAAAAGTAATACGTTGTACGTAATACGTTGTACGTCGCGTGACGGATAGGCGATCGAACATACCTTGTTCTATTTTACATCATTTTGGCTTCTGTTGCGTCTTACCAAATTCAGACATGAGGCTTCTGATTTCAGACTTCATTCCATAAACCCATTTAATTTTGCAAATCAACATCATATCCGTATATTTGCTCGCCTCCCAAGCATATTTGGGCCAAATATGATGAATAAAGTTTTCACACATCACGTACATTTCCATCATCGCTTTGCAGCGATGGTAAAATAATATACGTTTCTACGTGAAACCGTTTCTTAATAATTTTTTTGGTCTGATTAACATATAAAATTTGAAAACTCTTAAAATAGCTATCCAGAAATCTGGTAGATTAAACGAAAAATCGGTTGAACTTCTGAAAAATTGCGGCTTAAGTTTCGAAAACTATAAAAGCTCTTTAATTTCCACAGTATCTAACTTTCCTTTAGAAATCTTATTCCTTAGAGATGATGATATTCCCGAATATGTTCAGGATGGTATTGCAGATCTGGGCATTGTTGGTGAAAATGTGATCAGCGAAACGGAGGTTGATGTAAGCTTTCTACAGAAGCTGGGATTTGGCAAGTGTACTTTAAAGCTCGCAGTCCAGAACAACAGCACCATAGAAACGATCTCAGATCTGAACGGTAAGGCAATCGCGACCTCCTATCCGGTAATCCTTAAAAAATTTCTAGATAAGAATAATATCACATCAGATATCAGGACTATTTCAGGTTCGGTAGAGATCTCTCCTGGCCTGGGCTTAAGTGATGCTATATTTGACATTGTTTCGACCGGCGGCACATTAAAAAGCAACGGCCTGAAACCTTTCGCGGACGTACTTTCATCTGAAGCCGTTCTGATCGGCAGGATAGGTGAAGAGTCAAATCCACTGATCATTGAACTGATCCAAAGGGTCCAGTCGGTTTTACGTGCAAAAGAGACCAAATATGTGGTCCTGAACGCTGAAACGAAAAATCTTGACCAGATCGTTAAGTTATTGCCGGGAGTGAAAAGCCCTACAGTGGTACCATTGGCAGAACCGGGTTGGGTGGCAGTTCATACGGTAATTCCAGAGCGTGATTTTTGGGAAAAGATAAGCCTTCTAAAAAGTGCCGGCGCACAGGGCATTGTGGTCATGCCGATAGAGAAGATCATATTATAAACGCTGTTTATTAAATGTATTTACCGTCATGATAAACGTTTATAATCTCAGTGATCTGAACCCTGCAAGAATCGTAGAGCTGTGTACCCGCAATGTAGATGCAAATAACGACATCAGGGATGTTGTAAATGGCATTATTGAAGAGGTTAAGCTGAACGGCGATAAAGCATTAAAATACTTTGCAGAGAAGTTTGATGGCATCAAACTGGATGGGATTTTTATTGATAAAGAAGAGATCGAAAGACTTGCATCTGAGGCTGGTGATATTGAAAAACAGGCGCTTCTCCTGGCCTATAACAACATCAAAAAATTTCACACTACACAGTTAATAAAAGAAGACAAGGTTGAAACCACCGCAGGAGTGGTTTGCTGGAGAGAAACCAGAGCCATCGAAAAGGTTGGACTATATATTCCCGGCGGCACCGCGGTACTTCCGAGTACATTTTTAATGCTCGGGATTCCTGCTAAGCTCGCAGGATGCACGGAAATTATAGTTTGCTCCCCGCCTCAAAAAGATGGAAAAGTAAATCCCTACCTGGCATATTGCGCGCAGCTTCTTGAAATTGACCGCATTTATTTAGCCGGAGGGGCCCAGGCTATTGCCGCAATGGCTTATGGCACCGAAAGCATCCCAAAAGTCGATAAGATCTTCGGCCCGGGGAACCAGTACGTAACGAAAGCAAAAACGATCATACAGTCGGAAAGCCAGACTGCAATTGATATGCCTGCCGGGCCTTCAGAGGTTTTGGTGATTGCTGACGATACTGCAAACCCTGTGTATGTTGCTGCGGACCTGCTGGCCCAGGCCGAACATGGCACCGATAGCCAGGCTATTCTTCTTTCAAATTCAAAGGAGATGATCGATCAAACTATTGCCGAACTTAAAAAACAGATGTCAGTCCTTCCCCGCAGGGAAATTGCATCAAAGGCTATTGGAAATTCGTTTGCAGTCTTATGCAAAGATTTAAATGCAGCAATGGATTTCAGCAATTCGTACGCTCCCGAACATCTCATCCTAGCAACGGATAAATGGGAGCTTCTGGTGGAAAAGATCATCAATGCAGGTTCTGTATTTCTGGGGCATTTGACTCCTGAGAGCGCTGGCGACTATGCTTCCGGCACAAATCATACATTGCCCACCAGCTCTTATGCCAGGGCGTATTCGGGTGTTTCGGGTGACTCATTCGTAAAAAAGATCACTTTCCAGCACATAAGTAAGACTGGAATTGAGAATTTAGGCCCATCGGTAGAGATTTTAGCGGAATTGGAAGGCTTGCAGGGACATAGGAATGCGGTGACGGTGAGGTTAAAAACTGTCTGAATCAGGATAGGGATTAGGATGCACAGGATGATAGGATGATAAGATGCCGGAAGGATTGCATCAATACTGCGAAAGTCTAGAAACTCCGGCAGTCTTGGTTCTTGACTCTTAGTGTTGGTTCAAACAAATAAAAAGACTAAAATTAATGTTTAATCTTCAAAATATACTCCGCAAAAACATTAAGGATCTGGTTCCTTACTCGTCTGCGCGGGATGAATTCAAAGGGGAAGCATCGGTATATCTGGATGCAAACGAGAATAGTTATGGGTCTCCCCTTGATACAAACTACAACCGTTACCCCGATCCCTTACAGCTTAAAGTAAAACAAAAGCTGAGTGAGATCAAAGGTGTTCCTCCAGGGAATATCTTCTTAGGAAATGGCAGTGATGAGGCTATTGATATATTATTCCGCGCATTCTGCAGGCCGGGTACCGATAACGTGATCACCGTCCCTCCTACTTATGGGATGTACGAAGTATCTGCCAATATAAATGATGTTGAGGTCAGAAAGGTCAAATTAACGCCGGATTACCAGCTGAATATGGAGGGTATCGCCGAAGCAATTGATGATCAGACGAAGATCATTTTTATTTGCTCCCCAAATAATCCTACAGGAAATTCAATAAACAGGGCCGATATAGAGACCATTCTTACCAATTTCAACGGCCTGGTAGTCATTGATGAGGCTTACATTAATTATTCGCGGCAGAAAACGTTTATCCAGGAATTAACTGAATATGGGAACCTGGTGGTTTTACATACTCTGTCCAAAGCATGGGGCCTGGCAGGCCTGCGACTCGGGATGGCATTCGCAAGCGAAGAGATCATTGAAGTGTTTAACAAAGTTAAGCCTCCTTACAATATTAATGAAGCTTCACAGCATCTCGCTTTGGAGGCCTTAAAGAATGTAGGACAGGTAAACGATTGGATACAAAAGACAGTAAATGAGCGTGAAAAGCTTGCGGCCCATCTCGCCAAACTCGAAATTGTTAAGAAGGTCTATCCTTCAGATGCTAACTTTATTCTCATGAAGACCACTGACCCAAAGGCGATCTACAAGCACCTGGTAAAAAAAGGGATCATTGTCCGCGACAGGTCCAAGGTGGAGCTTTGCGAAGGTTCCCTTCGGATAACCATTGGAACGCCAGAAGAAAACGAAATCTTAATTGATAACCTGAAAAATTTTACCCCTCAGTAATGAAGAAAGTATTATTCATAGATCGTGACGGCACGATGATCGCTGAACCCCCAATTGATTTGCAGGTGGATAGTCTCGAGAAACTGGAATTTTTACCTTATGCTATTTCATCTCTGAAAAAGCTTCTGGATTTCGGCTATGAGCTGGTTATGGTAAGCAACCAGGACGGTCGGGGCACAAGCAGTTTTCCGGAGGAAGATTTTCAAAAACCTCAGCAGAAAATGCTTCAACTCCTTCAACGTGAAGGCATAATTTTTGCTGAGATCTTTATCGATGATTCATTTTCCGAAGCAAATAGTCCGAACAGAAAACCAAATACAGGTATGCTAACAAGCTACCTTATCTCGAATCTGATCGACCTGCGTAATTCTTATACTATTGGGGATCGCTTTACGGATGTTCAGCTGGCCCTTAACATGGGATGCAAATCTATTTTTTATTCCGATCAGCAACATGAAGCTGCGGATCTTAGCAGCAATAACTGGATTGAGATCACAAATTTTCTGACCAGGAAGAAAGACCGTAAGGTCGATTTCGAGCGAAATACCAAGGAAACAAAGATCCGGCTCAGCCTGAACCTGGATGGAAACGGGGAACATCATATTGATACAGGTCTAAAGTTCTACGACCACATGCTTGATCAATTGGCCAAGCACTCGGGTGTAGATCTCACGCTTAGCGTTCACGGGGACCTGGAAATTGATGAGCATCATACGATAGAAGACAGCGCCATAGCCCTTGGAAAAGCTTTCAAGCAGGCGCTTGGAGATAAGCGCGGCATAGAGCGCTATGGTTTCCTCCTGCCTATGGACGAGGCGCTGGTGCAATGCGCCATCGACTTCTCTGATCGTGCATACTTTATATACGAGGGTAAGTTCGACCGTGAATACGTTGGTGACTTCCCTACCGAAATGTTCGGGCACTGGATGAAATCATTCTCGGAACATGCCGGTATGAACTTAAATTTAAAAATCATTGACGGAGAGAATACCCATCATATGATTGAGGCAAGCTTTAAAGCGCTTGCTAAAAGCATTAAGCAAGCCATCAAGGTTACAGGCACCGAATTACCCAGTACCAAAGGAGTATTATGATCGGAATTGTATACTACGGAGCAGGAAACATTTTCTCTCTTACAGCTGCATTAGACAGGCTGCACCTGGAATATGGGATGATCCGTACTGTAGAAGATTTTGAAAGATACGACCGCTATATCATTCCGGGGGTAGGTCACGCAGGATCTGCGATGAAGAAACTTGAACAGACAGGTTTAGTGCCAGCTATTTTGAAACTGGATAAACCAGTCCTGGGGATTTGTGTGGGTATGCAGCTGCTTACCGAATTCTCGGAAGAGGGTCATTCGGCGTTAACAGGTATTATTCCTTTAAAGACGAGGCTTTTTGATCATGAACTAAATGTTAAAATTCCCCATACCGGATGGAACAGGGTGGATCAGTCGCCTGACACCATACTTTTTAAGGGAATAGCACAGGGAGCTCATTTTTATTTCGTACACTCTTATTTTATAGAATTTAATTCTAAATTTACTACCGCTTTAGCAGAATACGGAATAAAATTCTCTGCAGTTATTCAAAAAGATAACTTTTATGGGGTGCAGTTCCATCCTGAAAAATCCGGTCTGGCCGGGGAACAATTATTAAAAAATTTCGCTCACTTAGTCTAGTCTCATGTATATAATCCCAGCTATTGATATTCTAAATGGAAAGGTTGTCCGCTTACGCGAAGGTGATTACGAACAAGCTACATTTTATGATGTAACTCTCGAGGAAATGATCAAGAAGTATTATTCAAATGGCACTGAATTCATTCATATTATTGACCTGAACGGGGCTAAGGGTGATTTCAGCAATCAAAAATTCCTGTTCGATATCATTAATAAAACAGATATTAAAGTACAATACGGAGGCGGTGTGCGCAGCATAGAAAAGGTCAAAGAGCTAATAGATTCGGGGGTTCACAGGATAATAGTAGGAACACAGGCCCTTACCAACGTCGATTTCCTTCCTGAGCTAAGCCGCGAGATCTGCGGAAAGGACAAATGCCAGGATCAGGTCGTCGTGGCTATTGATGTACTTGATGAAGTGATCAAATATTCAGGATGGATGGAAAGCTCACCGATCAAACTGATGGATTACGTAGATAAATGTCTAAACCTCGGGTTTTTCAGGTTCTTATGTACGGACATTGATAAAGACGGAAAATTAGGTGGGGCTGGCGTTGACCTGTATAAAAAATTGCTTGAGCATTCGCCATTTATTAAGCTTATTGCTTCCGGAGGTATCAGTTCCATGGAAGATATCGAAAAGTTGCAACACATAAAAGTAGAATCCTGCGTTGTTGGTAAAGCTATTTATGAAGGCCGCATTTCCATAGAAGAAATAAAAGGTTGGAATTTGAAGGCCTTAATTAGTTTTTAATTCTGCCCCGAACGTTTTGGAGAATACAATTTTAAATAAGCCTTCGACGAGTTCTTTACTAAAAACCAGTCTGGCGAAGAGGATCATTCCCTGTTTGGATGTAAAAGACGGACGGACGGTAAAAGGCGTGAATTTCGTTGAATTACGTGACGCCGGCGATCCTGTTGAGCTAGCCCACCAGTATTCCAGGCAGGGCGCTGATGAACTCGTTTTTCTGGATATAACCGCAACCCATGAAAGGCGTAAGACGCTTGTAGAGCTTGTCAAGTCTGTTGCCAGGCAGGTAAATATACCTTTCACTATTGGAGGGGGCATCAATGAGATTGCGGACGCAGACATCTTGCTGAATTCAGGCGCAGATAAAATTTCCGTTAATTCGGCCGCCGTCAGGAATCCGGCCTTCATCAATGAGTTGGCCCTTGCATTCGGGAAACAGTTTGTGGTTGTCGCCATTGACACAAAAAATATTGACGGTAAGAATTATGTCCATCTCAATGGCGGACGTATCGCTACAGAAATTGAAACTGAAGACTGGATCAAAGAAGCAGAAGACCGCGGAGCAGGTGAGATACTGCTCACATCAATGGACCATGACGGCACCAAAGGGGGGTTTGATAATTGCTTACTCAAAAAAATAAATGATACGCTGGGAATCCCCCTGATCGCTTCTGGCGGTGCAGGGAATGTTCAGCACTTTGTGGATCTTTTTCATACAACAAATGTGGATGCCGCATTGGCTGCATCAGTCTTTCATTACGGGGAAATATTAATTCCGGAATTAAAAGGCATATTAAAACAGAATAATATAGAAGTTAGAATTTAAGTATTGTCACGGGTTACATGTTACAAGTTAGGTGGCTATGCGCCCGGAACAAGTAACTCATAACAAGTAACTCATAACACGTAGTATGAAAATTGATTTTAACAAAGGTGAGGGACTGGTTCCTGTGATCGTTCAGGATGCAAAAACCCTGGAAGTGCTTATGCTGGGCTACATGAATGATGAGGCTTATCAAAAAACCTTGTTAGAAAATAAGATCACCTTCTTTTCGCGCACAAAGAACCGCTTGTGGACAAAGGGAGAAGAAAGCGGTAATTTCCTTCATGTCGTTTCTATAAAAGAGGATTGCGACAACGATACATTGCTTATAAAGGTCAAGCCTGAGGGGCCCACCTGTCATACCGGATCAAGAAGCTGCTTTGATACCGATTATAATCAGAATTTTATTTTTGAGCTTGAAAATATCATCGCAGACCGTTATACCAATCCGGTCGAAAGTTCATATATCAATAAGCTTCGCGGAAAGGGGCTAAATAAAATTGCGCAAAAAGTTGGTGAAGAGGGAGTGGAAACGGTTATAGCAGCGCTTAATGAAACAGAAGCCGACTTTATCAATGAAGCATCCGATCTTGTGTTTCATCTTCTTGTATTAATGAAGGAGAAAAATGTAAACCTGGAAACGATAGCTGAAAATTTAAGGAACAGACATATTGTTAACGGCGATAAGCGGAAAGTGTGAAGCTAAAAAGCTGTAAACAGTGTCATAGGTCAAATGAATTCAATAACATCCCTTATACTTTTTTTCGGTATTAATGATTCAAATCCAGCATAAAGCCACTTTAACTGGCCATCAGAATCCAATCTTCACTGCCGAAAACTCACAAAAAAAGGGAATTCTGTTTACGGCCGGAAATGACAAGGGGGTGGTGGAATGGAGCCTGAAAACAATGGGCTTTATCAAGGTGATGTTTCCCGTAAAATCTACTGTTTATTCGCTTCATTGTCCCCCGGATGTACCTCTTTTACTCGCAGGCGAACGAAGCGGACAGGTAGATATTTTCAATTTCGAAGAACAAAAAGTAACCGAAGTGCTTGATTTTCATAAGCTTCCGGTTTTTGATATCAAATCAGTTCGCTCAAAGAACGAGCTCTTGCTTGCTTCTGAAGACGGAACTGTATCCGTGTGGGACCTGCTGCACCTTAAATTAATTTATAATTTCAGGGTTTCTTCAGATACAGTACGTGTGATCGGCATAAGCCCAGATGAAAAAACTGTAGCATTTGGGTGTAAAGACAATTTTATCCGCATCTATCGGTTAGATGACTACAGCTTAATAGGCGAACTAGATCAACATACCCTTCCGGTAACTTCCCTTCAGTTTTCGCCGGACGGGCAGCATTTGCTATCCGGTAGCAGGGATGCGCAATTGAAGATATGGTCTGCCGCAGATTATTCACTTGTAAAAAATATCCCAGCTCATCTATTTTCAATTTACAGCATCGCATTCCATCCGGAACTGCCTTATTTTGCCACCGCCAGCCGCGACAAAAGCATTAAGATCTGGGACATGGAAACTTACGGCCTTAAAAAAACGCTGAGCTTTGAAAAGGGATATGACATGCACAGGCTTTCAGTTAACAAGATCATCTGGGAACCAATGGAAAATAGTTTGATCTCTGTTGGTGATGATAAGCTGGTGAAGGTGTGGGATATGGCAGTTGCGTGATGCGGGTCAGGTGTTATGAATTCTGCTATGTTAGCCTCGTAACACATAATTCGTAACCCGCAACATCTAGACAAGCCTCTTCACAATCCTCAATTTATGCGTATACCGGTTCAACTCCTTATTATAGATCCCCTGGTTATCAATAGGATCAATTCTCACCTTCCCTGAGGCGTGGATTATTCTTTCATTGTCAAGCATAATTCCGACATGAGTTATCCTTCCGTCTTCGTTATCGAAAAATGCAAGATCCCCGGCCAACGCTTCCTGCAAGAAACCAACCAAATAGCCCTGCTCTGCTTGCTGCCATGCATCTCGTCTCAGCCTGATACCGAACTGCCGGAAAACCATTTGTGTAAACCCAGAACAATCTATCCCAAAAACAGACCGGCCGCCCCAGAGGTAGGGAGAGTTCAGATAGAACATCGCAGCGTTCGTAATACCTCTTTCGAAATTATCCTTAGATGGATTAATCATCCCGCCCTGAAGCCTATACCGGGTGTCGCGCAGATAAAAAAAATCATTCAGGGTATTAGGAATATTCGACCCAGCGAGCAGGGTCAGGGTTTCATTGGAGGAAGTTATACTTATAGCATGCCCAACTGTCAGGCCAAGTATATTAGTCAGGTCATGGAAGGCAACAAAAGCTGCCTGCGCTATCTCTTCGTATTGTTTAATATCGATCCAACCTTCGTATTCATCATAGGCGGTTGAAATCCTGGTCCATTTATCCGTCATCTCGAGTATGGTAAAATGATCTCCAAACAACAGCTGAGAACACATTTCACTTTTGTCGGATGGCTCTGTCCGTAAAGGTACCAGAGATAAGTTACAAACTCCGAAGCGCTGATTCATAATGCAAATAAATGAAATTTACCGGAAATTGAATGATAAGCGGGTTAAAATTGATTTTAAGGAAAGTACTACAGGTAACAAGCGGCCCGGGCATTACAGAGAAACATTACTCTTGTAATCTTGTTATGACCTTATGATAAGCCCCGACAATATAAACAGAATTCTTATAGCAGTGGAAGATAGCCCTTATTCCGATCAGGCCATCCACTATGGAATGCTCCTTGCAAAAAAAATGGGGGCGAAAATTGCGCTCGTGCATGCCGATGATATCCCTGTCAGCACGCCTTACATAACTGATCCCATGCTTGGTGAAACTCCCCTCATGATCCCCGAGATAATGCAGATGCGGGAAGAAGCCAGCAAAAATATGTTTATCAGGATCCACGAGCAATATGGCGAGGACGTTGAGATCAAAAATTACACAAGAATCGGGCGGGCACAGGATGAGATCCTTGCCGTAGCCGAAGAATATAAAGCAGACCTGATCATACTCGGGACACATGGAAGAACAGGGCTGGATCATTTTATTTCCGGAAGCGTGTCTGAAAGTGTGGCCAGAAAGGCGAAATGCCCGGTAATGATTATACCAAAACCTGAAAAGGGGCCAAACACAAACAGCAAAGAATAGAGCCGCAAAAAATTCAGCTATCTTCAATATAGCTTTTTTTTGCTATTAAACTTCTTATTCTGCGTGCAGCCAAGACTTTTTCGCAAGCAGTTCTTCACGGCTCTCACGGATATCTTCATCATCAACACAGCAATCTACAGGGCAAACCGCGGCACACTGTGGTTCATCATGAAATCCGACACACTCTGTGCATTTATCCGGAACGATGTAATACACTTCATCCGATATAGCCGATTGAGCTTCTCCTGAATCCAGCGTAGTACCGTCACCAAAATCAATTATACCACTTAGTCCAGTACCATCTGAAAATCTCCAGGCAGCTCCGGCATCGTAAATCGCATTATTCGGGCATTCTGGTTCGCATGCCCCGCAGTTAATACACTCGTCCGTGATTTTAATTGCCATCTCTGTTTAAAAATCTATTTTGTTATTTAATTTTGCACCCAATAGTAGAGCGATTGTTCTAAAACGATACAAATATAACATTATTTGAAGTAAAAGTTTTTGATGAGTGAGATTTTGACAACCAAACAACGATTAGAAGCTTTTGCGCAATTAGGAAAGATTCTGAATAAACCAGATCACAAATTAACTGAACTAATAGACAACGCTAAGCAATTTAATGCATGGTTCACTCCAGTAAGTGCGGCTAAAGCGATAGAGGCCGTTTCGCAAATGCTTCAACCCGAAGACCTGGAAATATGGATGTATAATATTGAAAAGGAAACTACTGTTCAACGTTCTGTAGGACTTATTCTTGCCGGAAATATTCCCCTGGTTGGCTTCCATGATATACTTTGCGTGCTTGCCTCCGGACATAAAGCTTTAATTAAGCTTTCTTCCCATGACCTAAAGCTTATACCCTATGTACTTGAGCAGCTAACGGAAATTGAGCCGGGCTTCAAGGATAAGATAGAATACGTCGACAGATTAAAAGATTTTGATGCAGTCATCGCTACGGGCAGCAACAATACTTCGCGATATTTTGATTATTACTTTAGTAAAGTTCCGCACATTATACGGAAGAACCGTAACAGCGTTGCGATTCTCAAAGGCAATGAAAGCGGCGATGAGCTGAAGCTGCTTGGCCATGATATATTTGATTATTTCGGCCTCGGATGCAGGAACGTTTCCAAGGTTTATGTTCCCAGGGATTACGATTTTGCAAACCTGTTTGAAGGCATTGAAATCTTCAAGCCGGTAATAGATCACCATAAGTACAACAATAATTACGATTATAACAAGTCCATTCTGCTGGTAAATATGGAAAAGCATCTTGACAATGGTTTCCTTCTTGTAAAAAAAGATGAACGCTTAACTTCTCCGCTGGCTGTTTTGTATTACCAGGAGTATGACGATATCAATATGCTGGAGCAGGAACTTACCGAAAAAAATGAACAGATCCAGTGTATCGTCTCGGGCAGTTGGCTAGGCCTCGAAACTGTAGGATTCGGAGAAAGCCAGCAGCCGCGCTTGTGGGATTATGCAGATGGGGTGGATACAATTTCTTTTTTGAAGAGTATTGGGTAAATGGTACATAGGATTTAGTACTTAAGACAGAATACAGGTTTAATGGTAATTATTGTACATGGAAAACATACTAAAGAAGATCAGCTATCCTAAATGTCTGATTTTTAAAATCTAACGACTATGTACTATCTACTATTTCACTAACTTTGAACCTCATGTACGTGATTAAAGTCAAAGGCGTTTCTAAAATCCCGGATTATGTCCAGCTTAGGGATGAAAAGTTCACTCTCCTGGCTTATTTTCGACTGGACAGGCCTGAAAAAGCACTTGATAAGGCTGGCCTTTCTGAGCATACCGATTACATTATGAATATTATTAAAGACCTGCCATTTGGGCAAATTTTAAAATTAGAGATCTGACTATGATTGGCAATTCCGTTATAAAATTAGAGGGTGTAGATGTGTATCAGCAAAAGCATCTGGTATTAAGTAATGTAGACCTTCATATCGATAAAGGTGAATTTGTGTTTCTTATCGGGCAAACAGGTTCGGGGAAGAGCAGTTTGCTAAAAATCATTTATGGTGACCTTCACATTAGGAATGGCGAAGGACGTGTGGCAGATTTTGATCTTCGAAAACTTGCCGAAAAAGATATTCCATTTCTGCGCCGGAAACTTGGAATTGTGTTCCAGGATTTCCAGTTGCTAACAGACCGCTCAATTGAACAGAATCTCGAGTTTGTCATGAAGGCAACCGGCTGGAAGGATAAGAAATTAATTTCAGAACGCATCCGTGATGTCCTGGAAAAGGTAGGGCTTCGCTCCAAAGTAAAGAAAATGCCGCATGAGCTTTCAGGCGGAGAACAACAGCGTGTAGTGATTGCGCGCGCCTTACTCAATGACCCGGAGTTGATCCTGGCTGATGAACCAACAGGAAACCTTGATCCCGACACATCAGAAGAGATCGTTACCCTGTTAAAACAGATCAGTCTTTCCGGGACCTCAGTTCTGATAGCATCACATGATTTTCACATCATCCGCAAATTTCCATCCCGCATTATAAAATGCGAAGGGGGGCGGGTGCATGAAGATGTAACTATTTAGAGGCAAGAATCAAGTGCCAAGAATCAAGACAATTTTGGGTTCGGATTATATGAGTACTTAGGATTGGAGATCCGGCACAGATCTAATCCTATAATCTTATAAATCCTACAAATCCTAACCAAGTCCCTGACAGCTTGACTGATTTTGACTTTGGCAAAAAAATTGTCAATAACAACTCATGAACCTTTCAGACATGCTGAATAAAATGAAGAAGAATAAATTGGAAGAGAATCAAAAACCCGGAGATCAGGTCAACCAAGAAATAACTGAAGAGAACATTATGCCTGAGACGGACAATGAGACCGATGCAGAAAACACGGACGAAACCAGCTCAGAAACCAAACAAGATGCTTTATCTCAGGAAGATAAGCTAAAAGCTGAGGCTGCAGAGTGGCAGAATAAACATCTTCGTTTGTATGCAGAATTCGATAATTTCAAGCGACGTACCAGTAAAGAAAGGCTTGAATTGCTGCAAATAGCAGGTAAAGATGTTATAGTGGACCTTCTTCCTGTGTTAGATGATTTTGAACGGGCACAGAAATCCATGGAAACGGCTACAGACATTGAGGCAGTTAAAGAGGGTGTCAAGCTTGTTCATCAAAAATTAAAAAATATCCTTGTTCAGAAGGGCCTGAAGGAGATGGAAACAAAAGGCACTGAATTTAATCCGGATGTCCATGAGGGAATTACGAATATCCCTGCACCTACCGATGATCTTAAAGGAAAGATCGTGGATGAATTAGAAAAAGGATATTATTTAAATGATAAGGTTATTCGCTTTGCGAAGGTTATTATCGGAGCATAATAATCGCTGATAAAAGAAATTTAACAATACAGCGCCATAACAGGCGTGTTTTCAACAAAAATGGCGAAAAGAGATTATTACGATATACTTGGTGTCACCAGAAGTTCAACTGCGGATGAGATAAAAAAGGCGTATCGAAAAATGGCAATTAAATATCACCCTGATAAAAATCCTGGTGATAAAAAATCGGAAGATAACTTCAAGGAAGCTGCGGAAGCCTATGAAGTTTTGAGTAACTCTGATAAAAAGAAGCGGTACGACCAGTTTGGACATGCCGGAGGCGCTGCAAGTGCCAACGGTGGCGGCAACATGAATATGGATGATATCTTCAGCCAGTTTGGAGATATTTTTGGTGGCGGCGGCGGAAGCCCGTTTGATAGTTTTTTCGGAGGGCAGCAGCAAACCAGGGGCGGCAGACGTGTGGCCAGGGGCAGCAACTTAAGAATAAAAGTAAGGTTGAGCCTGGAAGAAATCGCCAAGGGAGTAGAGAAAAAAGTAAAAGTAAATAAACAGATGCTTTGCGAATCCTGTGACGGAAGCGGAGCGAAAGATAAATCATCATTTAATACCTGCCGTACCTGTAATGGAAGCGGCGCCGTACGCAGGGTTACAAATACAATACTCGGACAGATGCAGACAACCAGCACCTGCCCTACCTGTAATGGAGAAGGAACGGAGATCACAGCAAAGTGTACAGTTTGCCATGGCGATGGCCTGAGCCGTGGTGAAGAAACAATAACGATCAATATTCCTGCGGGTGTTAGTGAGGGAATGCAGCTATCTATGAGTGGAAAAGGTAATGCTGCGCCGAGAGGCGGTGTTCCTGGAGATCTGATCATTCTGATTGAAGAATTAGCCCACGAAACATTAAAACGTGAGGGAAATAATATTATTTACGATCTCCATATCAGTTTTATTGACGCAGCGATAGGCTCGGGTGTGGAGGTTCCTACAATAGATGGTAAAGCCAAGATCAAAATAGAACCCGGTACCCAGGGAGGTAAAATACTTCGCCTGAAAGCCAAAGGTATTCCTGAAGTAAACTCCTACCATCGCGGAGACCAGCTGATCTATATTAATATCTGGACTCCGAAAGTGCTGTCTAAAGATGAGCGCGAAATGCTGGATACACTTAAAGATTCCCCCAATTTCAAACCGCAACCTGGAAAAAATGAAAAGAGCTTCTTTGATAAGATGAAGGAGTATTTTGAGTAAAGAATGAGGTCTGAGGACGGGAGTCTGATGGATGAAAGCTGAGGTCTGATACTAGATACCTGCATGATTATTAAAATTAAAAACAGCCTGTCCGCCATCAGCTTGACGTTGATCTTCACGCTTTGCTTTACGGTAGCGTTGTCCCAAAGCAAGGTGGATTCAATTCAGAAAATGAATGAAATTGTGATACGCGCCTACCTCTCTGAGCAGCCTATTTTAAAGATCCCCTCGTCTGTTAGCGTAATCAGCAGCAAATCATTAAGAGATCAGCCGGGCATTTCCATGCTGCCGGCATTTAATAGCGTACCCGGCATCCGGATGGAAGAACGCTCTCCGGGTAGTTACCGCCTGTCGATCCGTGGAAGCCTGCTGCGTTCGCCTTTCGGGATAAGAAATGTAAAAGTTTACATGGATGAATTCCCATTAACCGATGCCGGCGGGAACACTTATTTGAATTCTTTGGATGTAGGAAGTATTTATAATATTGAAGTTTTAAAAGGACCGGACGGCAGCTTATTCGGAGCTAATTCAGGAGGGGTTGTTCTGATAAATCCGGCAGATAAAAGTGCTGATAGCAGTTGGGCATCTGCCACCCTCGGCAGCGGATCATACGGTTTGTTTCAGGAAAAGATATCTGTTCAAAAAAAATGGTCAAACCAATATTTCAATGTTAATCACGCCTATCAAACGGCTGATGGATATCGCGAGCACAGCTCCATGAGCCGGCATTATGGTCAGGTCATGTACCGCTGGAATTACAAGGAGGCGAGCCAGCTGCGCGTTCTGGCATTATATTCTGATCTGGACTATCAAACACCGGGAGGACTAACGATGGCTCAGTACGGTGCTAACCCTGAATTAGCCAGGCCATCAACCTCTGTTGTTGCAGGACCAGTGGCCCAAAAAGCCAGGATAGCCAATAATACTGTCTTTGGAGGCATTGTTAATGAAACCAATTTATCAGAAAATTTCCGTCATGTACTTGCGCTATACGGCTCGCATACAGATTTTTTAAACCCTTTTATAACAAATTATGAAGTGCGCGACGAAGGTACCCTGGGCCTTCGCACATATTTGGAACTCACAGGCAATGCCAGTAGCTCAATTGCCTGGAAATGGAATGCAGGGCTGGAGCTTCAGGGAACCTGGGCAGATATTGCAAATTACAATAATAACCGGGGTGTCAGAGGCACTCTTCAGGCTCAGGATGATATAGTTTCGCGTCAATTCTTTTACTTTACGCGCCTTTCTGCAAATATTAACGAAAAGCTTACAGCTGAATTAGCCGCCAGCTTCAATTATTATAAATACGCGTTTGATAAAAACAGTCAAACTGCATCATTGCGTTCAGTGCGAAAATTCGACCCGCAATTAATGCCACGTGTTGCATTATCTTATCAGATCTCAGACGCTTTCGTATTAAGAACATCGGTAAGCAGGGGCTACTCTACTCCCACCATTGCTGAAGTGAGGGCTTCAGATAACAAAATAAACACGTCACTCGAATCTGAAACCGGATGGAATTATGAAGGCGGCATACGTTTACGGGACAGAAATGACAGGTTCTGGCTGGATGCATCCTTATTTAGTTACAGGTTGGAAAATGCGATCGTAAGACGGGTGAACAGCGATGATACTGAATTCTATTTAAACGCCGGCGGGACGAAGCAGTCTGGTGTTGAAACACAAGCCTCATATTGGCTGATTCAGCCAGGCGCTAAGGGATTTATCAGCGGATTACAGCTTCAGAACAGTTATACGCTCAGTAAATATTTCTTCAGAAATTATTTAAACGGAATTGTGAATTATTCTGGCAACAAACTGACCGGAGTGCCCACAAACGTTTTGATAAATGGGATTGATCTGCGTATGGATAAACATCTTTATCTCTTCGCACAGCATAATTACACTTCAAAAATTCCTTTAAATGATGCTAATAGTCTGTTCTCGCGAGACTATAATCTGATACATTTTAAGGCAGGATGGAGGAGATCCAGACCAGGGAAACCCACACTTGATGTTTTCGCCGGCGTGGACAATCTGCTTAATGAACACTACAGCCTTGGGAATGATCTTAATGCTTTTGGAGGACGATATTTTAACGCCGCACCGTTGAGGAATTTCTTTGGTGGGCTGAAAGTGACGCTTTAAGAGAATTACGAATTAATAATTACGAATTACGAATTGGCAACAGACTTAAGCTTAAACCCAGCCTAGTCTAACACATCATGTATATTTCCAGGTAACAGATTATATTTATCCGTAAATTCACCTGAAACCTAAAACTCATGATCTCAACCTCCCACTCGCTCTCAAAAAGCATAGCAGTTTTGTTCTTCGCATTTTTGGTAATCAGTGGTTTGTACTTTGCAAGTGAATTTCTTATCCCACTTGCTATTGCTGCGCTTTTAGCGATGCTCTTTGTACCGCTTTCCCGATGGTTCGAAAGTAGAAATTCAGGGCGTGCCGTAGCTGGAATTTTATGCATACTCATACTATTGCTGGGCATATCATCTATTATTGGACTAATTTGGTGGCAAGCTTCCGATATCTCCAATGATATTTCAGAAATTGGAGCCCGGTTTTCCAAGATCATTGCTGATATAAGGCAGTTCATAGCGAGAACGGTAGGGATTTCAACATATAAACAGAAACAATGGATGGAGGATCAGACTTCAGGCGGGTCCGGAGCTATGGGTATGGCCGGAACCGTTTTGAGCTCCTTGATGGACATTCTGGTGAACGTAATTTTGGTTCTGGTATATTTCTTTTTGCTGTTATCATCACGTTCGCACCTCAAAAAATTCATTTTGATGCTGGTGCCCGATTCAAAAAATAAAGAAACGGAACAAATTATTCGTGACGGAGGAAAGGTAGCCCAGCGCTATATTTCTGGCATGAGCATTATGATCGTTATGCTCTGGATCATGTACGGTATCGGATTCACTATTGTAGGGGTGGAAAATGCCTTATTCTTTGCTGTATTATGCGGAATACTTGAGATTGTTCCTTTTATTGGAAATTTGACGGGAACAGCTATTACGCTGATGATGGTAATTTCGCAGGGAGGCAGCAATGGCATGATCCTGGCAGTACTGGCAACTTATCTATTAGTTCAGTTTATTCAAACGTATATTCTGGAACCATTAGTTGTAGGATCAGAAGTGAATATTAATCCACTTTTTACGATTCTAATCTTAGTGCTCATGGAAATTGTCTGGGGAATAGCGGGAATGGTCCTGGCAATTCCATTACTGGGAATCATAAAGATAATATGTGATCATGTAACGCCGTTTAAGCCCTACGGGTTTCTTATTGGTAAAGAAAAAGCCGGAAAGGAAAGTACGCTGGTTACCAGGATCAAAAGCTGGTTTCATAGTAATAGCCAAAAGCCGTCCCAAGCCTGATTATTTCCGCCCATTTCCGTCGATTATTTGATAATTTGCAGCGTGCAATCAGGAATCATGTAACGATCGCTTCCTTATTTGCTCTAACAATCATTAACCGATTTTAAATATGAAAGATGCTGAGTATCAGAAATATTGTTAAACAATATGCTAATCACCGTGCCTTAGATGATGTATCTATAGAAATTGAGAAAGGATCTATTTTCGGGCTTCTTGGACCGAATGGAGCAGGAAAAACTTCTCTTATCAGAATCATAAATCAGATAACGGGGCCGGACAGTGGCGAGGTCTTTTTAAATGGGGACAAGTTAAACCCTTCTCACATTTCTAAGATCGGCTACCTTCCGGAGGAACGGGGACTGTATAAGAAGATGGAGATCGGTGAGCAGATGCTTTACCTGGCGCAACTGAAAGGCCTGTCTAAACACGATGCTACAAAACGGATCAGGTACTGGTTTGAAAAAATGGAGATCGAAAGCTGGTGGAATAAAAAGGTAGAGGACCTAAGCAAAGGTATGCAGCAAAAGGTACAATTTGTAGCCACAGTTATGCACGGTCCTGAACTCATTATCCTGGATGAACCATTTTCGGGATTCGACCCGGTAAATGCCCAGGTCATCACTAATGAGATACTTGAATTAAATGCTAAAGGAGCTACCATTATATTCTCAACGCACCGTATGGAATCTGTCGAACAGCTTTGCGACAGTATTGCCCTGCTCCATAAATCCCGGAAAATACTCGATGGCAGGGTGAAAGACATTAAAAACTTATATCGTAACAATACGTACAGGATAGGCTATTCCGGTGAGTTGAATTCCCCAGAAAACCCAATGTTCAGCATAATTGATCAGAAGAAGGACGATGACCTTATGCATCTGACCATACAGCTGAAAGAGGGGTTCTCCGCAAATGACGTACTGAAGTTTCTAATACCCCAGGTGCAGATAAAAGAATTTATGGAAGTAGTTCCCAGTATGAACGACATATTTATTCAGAACGTAAAAAATTAAGATCCTCATGAACAAAACCTTGCTCATCATACAAAGGGAATATTTCAGCAGAGTAAAAAAGAAATCTTTCCTGCTAATGACCTTTCTCGTTCCCTTGCTGATCATCGGTATGTACGCCCTGGTTATTGCCTTATCCATCAGTGGTGGTGATAACGTACCTACAATAGAAGTGATCGATGACAGCGGCATTTTTGGAAAAGGGCTGAAAGATAAGAAGTCGGTTAAATTCCATATTTCATCCCAATCCCTGGAAAAGGCAAAACAGAAAGTGGTGTCAGATGATGATGCATTTGTATTGCACATTCCTGAAAATATTACTTCAGGAGGTAAACTAGAGTTATTCTCGCAAAAGAAGGCCGGACTTTCAGTCATAAGCACAATTGAGGACCAGCTGAACGATAACATGCGCAATAAACTTCTTGCAGATGCAGGAATTGATGCTGAAACTCTTGACAACATAAAACCGGATTTGTCGGTCGTTTCCAAAGAACTGACTCTGGAAGGAGAAAAAGATAGCAGTTCCGGAGCAGCTATGGCGGTAGGATTTGCCGCAGCGATCCTAATCTACATGTCACTTTTCATTTACGGCATCCAGGTAATGCGCGGTATAATAGAAGAGAAAACCAGCCGGATCGTCGAGGTGGTAATTTCTTCTGTAAAACCTTTTCAGCTCATGATGGGGAAAATTATCGGAATCGGACTTGTTGGATTAACCCAATTCCTGCTCTGGATAATACTATCAGGAACACTAATGACCGTCGCTACGAACGTTCTTTTCAAAGATAAAATGGACGTGATCAAGTCAGAAATGCCGGCGACGGCGCAACAGCCTGCAGCACAATCAGGACCTGGTACAGACATTATAAATGCAATACAAACGGTTGAGTGGACTTATATTCTTCCCGCATTCATTATATTCTTTTTTGGTGGATATATGCTTTACAGTGCTTTGTTTGCGGCTGTAGGCTCAGCGGTGGACAGTGATACGGAAACCCAGCAATTTATGCTCCCGATTACACTGCCCCTGCTCTTCACATACATTATGTCATTCAGCTTTATCGTGAATAATCCCGACAGCTCACTTTCATTCTGGCTTAGTATAATTCCATTCACTTCCCCTATAGCCATGATGGTAAGACTACCTTTCGGTGTGCCGGCATGGGAACTCGCTTTATCAATAGTCCTTCTGGTAGGAGGGTTTATTTTCACTACCTGGGTTGCGTCCCGGATTTACAGGGTAGGTATCCTGATGTACGGTAAAAAGGTTAGTTTTAAAGAATTGGGGAAATGGTTTATGTATAAATAGTTGCGTGTTATGAGTTACATGTTACGTGTTCGTGATGTTAACCTAACGTACCAGAACTCGCAAACGTCTCCGCACGGCTGAGATTCCTGCTGTCAGGGTCGATATGATCGTAGTTGCCTCTATATTGTCCAAATATATCTTGGAAATATCGGGTGCCAAAAGCCTGAAGTTGTCTGTCTATTCGTTGAAAGAAGGAATTCTTTTTGAATTTCTAAAGTAAATTTCTTGCCTGAAATGTCCCCTGTTTAGAAGAGTTAAGTTCCAGAGCATCATTATAACGAAGCATATACTGAAGAAAAACTCTCCTATCTCTTCTTCATGACCGGTCTGAAAATCGAGCATCAAAATCGCCGCTATGGTAAAGCCTCCCCTTAAAAACATAGGTGGAATAATAAATTGCCTTTCTATAAGATTGCCTGAATTAAGGTTTCTATTAAGCAGGAACCGTGGCAACAAACTTCCGTAAATAAATAGTACCAATAATGCAATATGCTTCGTTTTAATATGGAATATTCCCTGAAAAGTATTATGCAGGTTTATTTCATTCTGATCACTGTATTCTTGAAAGACGCCTGTGGTTTCTATTTCGAAAACCCGTTGTCCCCAGCTTATTTCTTCTAATCCGGCCAGGAGGTTAAATCCAAAAAACAGCACAAAAAACCAATGAACATAGCGGTGCTTTTTTCTGATGCCTGAGGCAATTAACAGGGATATAAAGCCAGCAGTTATTAAAAAGGCAAACGTTAACCACTCTATGATGCTATCTTCTTTAATAAGATAACGGTACAGTCCTTTATCAAAAAAATAAACAGCCACAAAAACCAGTGTTAAAGCTGGAAATAGATATAAGCCTACTTTAGGAATACGTCCGGTTTCGCTCTTGTTAATAATTACCATGCTGTGTTCCCTGCAATATTTATACTACGAACTAAAACTGCGTTTAGACGCAAATTTAAATAATCTTTAAAAATTTGTTAAGCTAACCTACACAATTCCTGATACAGTCTGTGTGTTGGAAGACCAACAACATTGGTATAGGACCCGTTGATCTTTTCAATTGCGATAAGACCGATCCATTCCTGAATTCCATAGGCCCCGGCCTTATCCATCGGATTGCCGTTGGCGATATAGTATCTGATCTGTGCTGGTGTGATGACTCTGAAAAACACCTCCGAAACTTCATAAAAGCTGTGGATCTGCCCGTTTTTTACCAGGCTAACTGCCGTGATAACATCATGTTTATTACCTGATAGTGTGGAAAGGATCTCAAATGCATGCTTTTCATTCTCCGGTTTCCCAAGGATCTGTTGGTTAATGGAAACGATAGTATCTGCTGTTATTACAAGCTCATTTCCAATAAAATCATCAAAAGCCTTTGCTTTTTTCTCGGAGATATAAATAGCGATCTGAGCTGGTGTAAGATTTGCCGGGTATGTTTCCTCTACCTCTTTTAATACAACGCGGAAATCAATTCCCATAAGTTTAAGCAGTTCCTGCCTTCTCGGAGATTTAGAAGCCAGTATAATCGGAGGGAATTGGTCTGTCATACAATAAGGATTTGCCAAAAATAAGAAAAGCGGCTTACAGCCGCTCTAATAATTTCAAGATTGCGATAGGATCAGTTATTCTGCCTGGCTCTGCGCTCAGCCAAAATAGCTTTATAGGCCTTCCTCTGCTCATCATTTAAAAGAAGGTTTATCCTTTTGGAGGTCTCTGCCTGCATCGGCGCCATTTTCTCGCGCATGCCTTCAGAATTGCCATTCATAGTGGCTCTAACGCTATCCTGTCTTTTTCCTGCCCACACAAAAACTTCTGTTAGTTTAGTTTTTTGATCAGCGGTAAGTTTTAAAGATTCCAGCTGTGTGATTTGACGCTCAGCCCGTTCAGCCGGGGTTCCCATTTGACGGTCACCTTGCGCCTTTGCAAAGGTAGCCATACATAATACCAGGCCTAATGCAATAATTAATCTTTTCATATTTTATAGTTTTTTGTGTTGGATAACTTTATCACCCAATGGTTTAACCGGATAAAAAAATTATTTAAAAAGTGCCGTCATCTGCAGATGGCTGCTCATCGTGCCAGTCGTTCCGGATCTTTAAAACTTTTTCGATCAGATCCCTCACACAACCGGCACCGCCCTGTTTCGGCGAAATGTAATCGCATACAGCTTTAATTTCTTCAGCTGCATCAGCCGGACATGCTGCCAGTCCGGCAAGCCTGATGACCGGAAGGTCAGGGATATCATCACCCATATAAAGGACCTGTTCTGATAAAAGGCCTTTACTTTCCAGAAAATTATGGTACGTCTCGATTTTTGATTCAAGGCCCAAGAAAATATCAGATATCCCCAAACCCTTTAAACGCAATTCTATTCCTTTAGACCGGCCACCGGAAACAACAGCGACATGATATCCCCGCTTCACCGCAAGTTGCAAGGCATAACCATCTTTTATACTAAAAGTTCTTAACTGTTCCCCGGTCTCGGTGACAAGAACCGTCCCGTCGGTAAGCACGCCATCGACATCGAGGACAAATGCTTTGATATGCTTAATTTTCTCTAGAAACATCGGTTTGAGATATGAGAGCTAAGATACGGGAAGCTGAAAGCTAAAAGCAGAATGCTGAAAATAGTTCAATTCTGGTTATCGCGCCATTCGTAAACCCAGGCTGACTGGATCTGCTCCAGGTGCCCCTCATTGCTCTCCTGGCGGGTACCGGCGAAATTAGGTATGCTCAATACCCAATCAACCAGCTCTGTAAAACGAATTCTATAGATTTTTGATTCCGTGAAATCATCTCCGAACTTCTCATATAGGCCCATGGCAATATCCTCGTAATCATTCCAGCGTATGGGCAGTTCAAATTTTTCGTTCTCCATGTGATTAGTTTTCTCAGCGTATTATTAATGTCCTAAAAATTGATTCTGATCGGGTAAGGTCACTTCGATATTTCCATCAATCACCACGCACTGACAGCCCAGCCGGGAACTTATCCTGGGATTCATGGCCCGGTCTATAAAATCTTCCTCCTTGTCTGAGATCTCCTCGATGCTGTCCATGCCTTTATTTACATAAACCTGGCAAGTACTGCATCCACAAACGCCACCGCAATTATGCTGTAGCTCTATCCCATTATCCAGGCATACATCAAGAACAGATTCGCCCTCAGCAATAGGAAGCTCTACCGAAGCTTTAGAGGCTTCCTCAAAATTGATTTTTAACTTAAAAATGTTCATTGCAGCAAAAATAACAATTTATATTCAGCCTTCGGACCGCTTGTGCAAATTGACTATGCTCTGACTTAGCTTTGTGTAAATCTCCATTAATTCCGGATTTCCGCGCAGCATTTCAATATGAGAATTTATGGTTTCAATATCTTCGCGAAAAGCCGGGCCTGTTTGAACACTCTCCGGATCGTTGAATTGAATTTTTGCTGCTGTCTCAGCAATCAATGGTCGCAGGAGATCAAAATCTAATTGGTCTGCCCTCAATAATTCCTGGGAGACCGCAAATAAATGATTGGTGAAATTACAAGCAAAGACAGCGGCTACGTGGAGCGTTTTTCTTTGCGCAGAACTGAGCTCAAGAACCCTTTCTGAAAGCCTGTCGGCAATAGCCCGGATCGTGGCAGCATCCTCCACGCTATTCGCCTCAATAGCGATCGGTACCCTGCGAAAATCCACTGCTTTACTTTTTGAGAAGGTCTGCAAAGGATAAAAAACCCCTGTGCGGGATGAAGCTCCTTCAAGAGCTTCGAGCCCGGTAGAGCCGGATGTGTGAACGATCAGCTTATCCCCTACTTTAAGCCTTGCGGCAAGAGGCCGGATAGCCTCATCCTTTACGGAAATAATATACAAATCTGCCGAGGGGCTCACATCATCTATTGCTGATATCGCTTCTGCGGCCAGGGTATCTGCTAACGCCCGTGCATGATCAATATCCCTGCTCCAAACCTGAACAATGGTTTGGCCTGCCATTTTAAATGCACGGCCCAGATGCGTGGCTACATTTCCACTGCCTAATAACACAATATTCATCAGGCTTGCTTTAGTTCCTTATTTCTGCGGAAGATGGAAAGAAGGAAGCCAACAACCATAAGAATAGTTCCGCCCCAGAATAAATTAATGTAAGGGAATTCAATGGCTTTTAAAACCACCCATGATCTTTCGGCCTTTGGTTTCTGGTAGACCATCAGCTCGAGCTTATCCTTATCAGGAAACACATTGGTGAAGCGAAATTTTAACCCGGCTTCGTCAAGAGTTTTGCCAAAATCAAATTTTGAGCCGTCTTTCAGAAGATACACTGGTTCAGAAGTGTAAGATTTACCCTTTGAATTGACCTTAAGCTGCATTCCGATGGCGATATCCTGTTCAGAAAGGGGAATATTCTGGATCTTAGCATTACGGTTAATACCTGCCACAGTAATAAATCCATCTCGGAAGCGCACAGTGTCCCCCACATTCACTTCATGGCTTATCGGTTTCTCATAATTTTCCTCGTCAGAATGTCCTTCATGATCTTCATGATCTTCCTCTTTCAAAGGCACACTACTAACGTGGGTATAAATGTCATGGAATAGATAATGCCGCGTATCAGGCGAAGCGATGATCTGTTTCATTTTTGCGTTCTGCTGTGCATTTGGGTATAGATCAAAATTCTCCCTGACTTTTCCGCTTACAGTATCAAGCACCTGGTAATTTATACGGTAATACGTATTTACGCCCTCTGTAGAATCCCCCTTATAAGTTACGGTATACCGGTCCATGTTAACAGGTTCGTCCTGGTAAAGAATAATATTTTCCCGCGGATTATTACTCTTGGCAAATTCATCGCCAAAGCCAATGCCTGTATTATTTACTGATATAATATTGTTTGTAGCAGCCGCGATCAGGGCGCCAATCAGTAAAAATGCGAAACCTATATGCGCTACAGCTGAGCCAGCAAGCCGCCATTTACCTTTGAGTGCATCTCCAAGGATCCTGGCATTAGCCAGAATTGAGAATACCGCTGCATAAGTAAGAAGGATGTACATAAAATTAGTGTACACTTTCGTGATGTATACTGCTCCTGCAGTAATGAATACGGCTAGTACCAGCGATACGGCAATACTGACATAAAACTTTTTGGCGTCGGTTTTCTTATACTTAAGATATTGGGAAAAAGCAGAGATGAAAGCAATAACCACTGCAAAGGGAACCTGCCATTTGTTATAATGTTGGATCACGTTCGGCGGAGGGGCGATCTCTGTACCGAATATCGCATTAAATACAGGTACGGATGTAGTGGCCAGGATCTGTATGCAGGCAACCGATAATATCAGCGCGCCTATGAACAGCCAGAATTCACGGGAATAAGTTTCTTCATCTTTCTTCGTAATAGGGAGATGTTTCCACCGAATAGCCAGAAATACCACCATCAGGATAAAAAATACTGCAACGTAAGCTACCAAATGCCAGAACATCCCAAGATCTGTAAATGCGTGTACGGAGGTCTCCCCTAAAATGCCGCTCCTGGTAAGAAATGAGGCATATAAAACGAGTACAAAGCTAATCAGTACCAAAAAAGTAGCCGTGAAATAGGAGTGGCCTGAGTTTTTATAAGCGATCAGCACATGAACCGCCGCAATCAGCGTTAACCAGGGTATAATTGATGCATTTTCAACAGGGTCCCATGCCCAGAAACCGCCGAAATTCAAAGCTTCATAAGCCCAGAATGAACCCATTATGATGCCTGTCCCCAGTATCATCACAGCAAACAGAGACCATGGAAGTGCGGGCTTGATCCATTCGCTGTAACGTTTTTCCCATAATCCGGCTATGCCGTATGCAAAAGGAACGATCATGGATGCAAAGCCCAAAAACAAGGTTGGAGGGTGAATAACCATCCAATAGTTCTGCAACAAAGGATTTAATCCATTACCATCAGTTATTAGTGTAAGGTAATCCGCGCGGGAGAATATAGGCCCCGGCACTGCATCGCGCAATAAGATAAACGGGGAACTTCCTACCCTTTCCCCAAATATTTCAATGCCTATAAGCATAGAAGCTATAAAGGCCTGAGACAGCATGATAGTTGTCATAACCGAATTTTCCCAGGTTTTCCCTCTTAAAACGATAATTATTCCCAAAGCTCCCTCCCAGAAAGTCCATAACCAGAAGCTTCCTTCCTGCCCTTCCCAAAAAGATGAAATAATATAATAAACCGGCAGGGTTGTAGATGAATGAGCCCAGGCGTAATGATACTCGAACAGGTGATTGTAAATGATGTAAAACAGGCAGGATCCAATTCCAACAACGGAGAAAAGATTGAGTCCGAAGGCCGAACGTGCAATTTTCTGCCAACCCGCTGTAGCTTGTTTTTGAAATGTATCACCGTGAGAGCTAACTGTGGCAAAATAGTAACTGATTGTTGCCAGCAGCGCTGAGCAAAATGATAAAATAATGAAGAATTGTCCTAGTTTACCGGGTAGAAGGTTTTCTCCAATGAATTGTATATCCATTAAGATTTAAATTTTTGCTGTGGTAGCCGATACTTCGGTAACTTCCACCTCGTCTTTGGTATATTTGGAAGGGCACTTCATCAGGATCTTTGAAGCGTGAAATTCGTTGCCTATCATCTTGCCCGTCAGAACGATCTGCTCAGATCGTTCAAAATCCTGGGGTTTGGACCCGCTGAAAACTACTTTGCACTCCTTACCGTCATTGTCCTTAAGATAAAAAGAGAAATAGTTAGCATCCTGCTGAGGTTTATAAAAGAGCTCTTTCTGCTTATTAAGCTGCCCTACAACATGCAATTCTGATTCAGTATTACGGGCGTCAGAGAATGAGCCATAGGTACTTGAATCTGCATAAGTGCTGATAATTACACATATAGCAATTGCTATAATGATCATACCTGCGATGGAGCTTTTCTTCATGATTGTATTGCTTTAAATATAATTCAAGGCATTACAAAAGTACGAAATACTACACCTTTGAAGTAAATATAACAACAATGTTTCTATATTAGAATCATTCTAAATAGGAAGGCGGTTTCATGAAGAGACCGTCTTCCTATTAAAGCGACGGAAAATCCGCCATACATTCTTAGTTTGTAATTCTTAATTCTTACTTGATTACGGCCAGATTCCCATATTCATATAAGAGACGGCAACTTTATCAATGGAACTAACAAAAGCAGCCGTCCTCAGATTATCGATCTTTGGATTACTCAGTTTTACTTCTCGTATCTCATGATAAGACCGGATCATAGTATCTTCCAGGCCTGAGTTGACCAGCTCAAGTTCAGAGGCGCCCTTAATGATCATGCTTCTCTGCGCGGCATCGAGGGTAACTCCTGTTGATTTTTCCACCATATTCACTAAGTTAAGGTTGGCGTTCTCCTCATATCGCTTATCCATACGTCCAAATGCAACATGTGAGAGGTTTTTAAGCCACTCGAAATAGGATACCGTTACCCCGCCCGCATTGCAATACATATCCGGAATGAGTATACAACCTCTTTCGATCAGGGCAGCAGCCGCATCAGGAGTTGTCGGGCCGTTTGCTGCTTCAGCAATGATCTTAGCTTTGATATTAGCAACATTTAATTCTGTGATTTGATTTTCGAGGGCAGCGGGGACCAATATGTCACATTCCTGCTCAAGTCCTTCAGCTGAATTTTTAAATTCCTTTGTTGAGCTTGCAAATTCAAGTATAGAACCGGATAGTTTACGGTGGGTGAACACTTCGTCGAGGTTAAGCCCCGAAGGATTATAAATTGCTCCTTCGAATTCACAGATCCCTACGATGGTGGCACCAAATTCAGTAAGATATTTTATAGTATGATAGCCAACATTACCTAGTCCCTGAACAATAACCCGCTTGCCTGATAAACCAGCAGATAAGCCCAGTTTTTTCATATCCTCGGCGACTTCAACACACTCGCGTACTGCAATTGCAACCCCGCGACCGGTAGCTTCTTTTCGTCCGGCGATACCGTGCAAAGCCAGGGGCTTTCCGGTGACACATCCCAATGCATCCAGCTGACCAGGGTTCATTGTTTGATAAGTATCTGCTATCCAGCTCATTTCGCGCTCACCGGAACCGTAGTCAGGTGCAGGAACGTCAATTCCGGGGCCGATAAAATTCTTTTTGATCAGTTCAACGGTGTAGCGGCGGGTAATATTCTCAAGCTCTGCTAACGTATAATCCTTTGGATTGATCTTTATACCCCCTTTAGCTCCTCCAAATGGCACATTTACGATCGCACATTTATAGGTCATAAGAGCCGCAAGAGCCATTACTTCATCCTCATTTACCATTTCGCTGTAACGAATCCCACCTTTCGTAGGCGATTTATGATGAGAATGTTCAACACGCCATGCATCAATTACCTCGAAACCATTCCCCCTTCGGATAGGGAAACGGAAGCGGTACACACTGTTACAAGATCTGATCTGATCAAGTAATCCTTCCGGATGAGATGTGAATTGAGCCGCATGATCAAAAAACTGGCACACGTCTCCAAAAAAGGATGTGTCTGAGTGCGCAGCGTCTATAGACTTAGCCATACTGTAAATAAATTTATTTAATAATTGGTTTTCAGGCGCAAAGTTGAAAGAAATAAACCAATACTAAAAATGAAAATTACTTAGTGTATCGAGTACATTCTAAAAACTAATTAAAAAAAGCCCGGAGAAGGCTTCAAAAGCAAATTTTTAATGCTGTTGCTTCTCGATTTTTTTTAGTCTACTATCTATTGAGAACAAATAGAATGCCAGTCCGATAAAGACAGTAGCGAGGACTGCTACCACCACATAGATCTTACCTGAGCTGCGAAGTGCCGTGGCCATTTCAACGCCATCCGCCTCCTGGGCGAAAGTTATGCATGAAGCTAAAAGCAAAAAGCAGAAAGCGAAAAGGAATTTTTTCATAGTTATAGGATATTAAGGATCAGGACTGGGTTTGAGAGGGCATTTTCAGTTTTTAACCCGCACGTGATCGCGGTCAATTATTTAAGTTTTCTTGTTTACGTATCCTATATCTTAAGGTAGTGATCCAGCCGCTTACCAAAATCCACCCCAGGCAGGCAGGATAGAATACAGGTCTAAGCTCAGGTGCCATATCTTTGGTGTTAAATCCAGGGTTCCCACCGTTCCCGGGATGCAGGGAGTCAGTCATGCGGGGAAGAACAAATAACAGGACTATCATGATCGGGAAAGCAAATACATTATATACGGCTGAGATTTTACCTCTTTTTTGCTCTTCGTCCATAGAATTACGAAGAACAAGATAAGCCATGTAAACCAGCAAGGCGATCGCAGCACTGTTTTGTTTAGGATCATTGCTCCAGGGCTCACCCCAGGTATAATTGGCCCAAACAGCGCCAGTAAGCAATCCAAGTATACCAAAAACAATCCCAACATTTGCACTTTCGACCGCTATAAGATCATCGTTCTCATTTCCTTTGTTGAGATATTTTATGCTATAAATAAATGAGACTAAAAGCATCATGATCATGGCGAACCACATCGGCACATGAAAATGAATATTACGTATGGATTCGTTCAGGATTGGCTTAGCAGGTACTGGAAATAAAAACCCCGCAATGATTGAAAAAAGTACCAGGATTATGGCCAGAATTTTCCACCAGGTTTTGTTCATAATGAGATTATTGGTGAGCAAATGTAATATATGTTGGATGGATTTGGGGTAAAAAATTTGGAGATATAGAAAGGGTTGCCGGATACCTGTTATTAGTTGTCTGGCAAAGCATCCAATCCTTCCATTCCGGGCAACTGGCAACCGGGAACAGGTAAAATTTAATCAGTCCCTCCACAGAAAAGGGAATAATAATAAAGAAGTAGTGATCACGATCACATTGATGGCCATTAAAACTGCTATTTCATCGAAAGAAACAGACCTGTCGAGCCCATCCATAGCATTTTTCGATAGCTTGATCAGCACTACTAAAAGCGGTATAACTACCGGGAAGCTCAGAATGGCCATAAGCGCCCCCCCATTGCCCGATTTGGAAGCAATTCCAGAGATCATGGTAAAAACTGATGCAAAGCTGATACTCCCGAGCAGCACTGAAAGCATGTAGAAAAGAGGATCGCCCAGCGGGTTTTTGAACACAAGGGTATAAAATCCCAGGGCTATTGCCGAAAGCAGCAGCATGAGCAATATGTTATAAATGATCTTGGAAATAATAATGGCATGTGGGCCTGTGATAGAGTAATAATACAGCTGTCTTCCCGGGCTTTCCTGGATGAAGCTTTTCGTAATAGCATTTACCGAAGCAAATAACATAATGATCCAGAACAATGCATTCCAGGTTGGGGGATTGCTTATTTCGCGAAAGGACAGGTAACATACAAACACGGTGGAAACCACATAGAGCAGAATCCCGTTCAGCGCATATCTTGAGCGCCATTCGAGCATGATCTCCTTTCGGATCAGAAATTTAACCTGCCTGAATAGGGTCATATGACGGAACGCTGTGCAAGTGTAGTATCTTTCTTAGAAAATAGTATAATTATCAAAGTTCCGACGAACATTAAACCCCAGCCCAGCCATCTGAAATGTATCATTCCGCTCGCCGCTGCAGCAAGTTTCTTTAATGGTATGAAGCTAAAATAATCGTTGACCTTAAAATACACAGCGCCAAGGGTGAATATCAGCATCAACATCAATGACCATCCGCAGGCGCGCAGCAGTCCTTGCTTACGGGAGACGCAAGCGATCAGTGCAATAGCAGCCAAAGTATACACGATAGATGCCAAAACGGTGTCTATATCCCAATAATTCCAGGTGCCTATGATGGGTATCCGCAACATAGGGCACATTCCGCCGGCAATAACCAGGATCACACCTAAAAGAGCCAGATAATTTTTAGCCGTCATATCTAAATTTATCCTTTTAGTGCAGATTGAGGACTATTTCCTTCCGTAAGCTCCATCTTTTCAGCGAAATGAGCGCAATAATCGCGCAGGTCTTCGACGATCGCCTCTTCACCGGTGGCTCGTAGAAAACTATCTCCCATAGTTTGAAGAGTCTCGTAGAAAAACCGTTTCATCTCGTCAACGGGCATATCTTTTGTCCAAAGGTCTATCCTTAGTGAGTTTTTGTAATTATGATCCCATAAAGCGAGCATCATAGATTTTACCGCTAAAGCCTCCTTGTTTTTTGAATCAGTTGATTCCCACAAGATGCTTTCCGGTACGTTTTGATCGTCGAGTTCTATAGTGAGTTTTATTTCTGCTTTCTTCATGACTAGATATGAGATGTGAGATTATAGATATGAGACGAGTACATAGTATTTAGTACCAAGTATTTAGATATGATGATCGTCAATATTAATTTAATTACCAATTCTGATCAGTGCGATCAGTATGGCAACAAAGATGATAAATAGTAATTCAAATAACCAAATCCGTTTGAGATCCTGAATCAATCTTCTGAATATCAGGTCGGAGATAAAACTGAGTACAAATAGGATCACCAAAGGAATAGAACCCAACTGACGCCAGCCATTTTCATCCGGATAGAGCAGCAAATATGCGATGCTAACGAGCAGAACTGAGGAGATAATATTCAGCGGGGTAAAGCGCAGAGTCATTTCCTTTTCCTGTCTTTTTTATGAACTGCGTCAAATTTGACACTTTTTTTTCTTCTGGAAGCGCCCGGTTTATTATTTCTAAGTTTAGCTTTCGGATCTGTTGCTGCAGACTTCAAACCTTTTGAATTCTTTGCTTTTTTCTCATGGAAAGCACCTTTGAATTCAGGATCATCTCTCCGCTTTTGAAGATCGATCTCACGTGCAATATCCTGTCGCTCTTCGTATGGCGTGTCGTCTATAAATACAGATTCGGGCATTTCTGCCACGGGGATCTGCTGACGGATCAATTTTTCAATTTTCCCGACATAATATTCTTCGGATGGGCTGCAGAAAGTAATTGCATCACCGGTTTGCAGTGCACGACCCGTACGACCGATCCTGTGGACGTAATCTTCAATGATGATCGGAACATCAAAATTGATCACGTGACTTACATTGGTAACGTCAAGTCCGCGGGAAGCCACATCTGTGGCAACCAGGATCCTGATATCCCCCTCCTTGAATGCGTTGATGGAATTAATGCGTGTATTCTGACCTTTATTTGCATGAATCACCCTAACCTGCTCTGCACCATAGCGACGTTCCAGGAAATGAAAAATATTATCAGCTACGGTCTTCGTCTTACAAAAAATGATCAACCGCGTAAAATCCTCTGTATCTTTTAATAAATGCTGCAGTAAATTCAGCTTACTCTTAAGGTTTGGGACCTTATATAGTATCTGACTGACCGTATCAGCTGGCGTCGCCTGAGCTGCAACCTCAATTACTGTGGGATGTTTCAGAAAATCACCTGAGATTTTATGGACCAGCTCACTCATGGTTGCTGAGAATAACAAGTTTTGCCGTTTTCTGGGCACAATCTCCAGGATTCGATGAATGGATCCTATAAAACCCATATCCATCATTTTATCAGCTTCGTCCATTACAAGGAATTTCAGAAACTGGGTATTAATATTGCCGGCAAGATAGAGGTCCAAAAAACGGCCGGGCGTGGAAATAATTATATCTACTCCCTTTTTGAGATCTGCGATCTGGGTTTTTGGCCCTAAACCTCCGTATAAGACCACAGTACGCAGATCAGTATATTTAGCAAAAGTTCGCACATTCTCTTCGATCTGCATAGCCAGCTCACGTGTTGGTGCGATGATCAGCGCCCGGGCATCATTCCCCTGAGCATATTTCAATTTCATCAGTATGGGAAGAACAAAAGCAGCAGTTTTACCGGTCCCGGTCTGTGCTATCCCCATCATATCCTGCCCGGACAAAATTGGCATGATTGCCTTTTCCTGTATTGGAGTGGGTAAGGTATAGCCTGCGTCTGCAACCGCATTAAGAATCTGACGGTTCAGCTTGAAGTCTTCAAAGGATAATGACATGGGGCAAAGATACAGGTTACTTTTTTAGTAGCCAGGTAATAAGATTCCGGGCCGTTAAAAGATGCGGTCAGAATCGAAAGAATTGTGATCGTAAACTAGTATTCATAGTGTTGGAATTGTCTTATATTTATTGTGGAAAGAGTTGCGAATGTCTAACGACAGATAAATAAATTATGCTGAATAACAAAATTATACTGGTCACCGGCGGAACCGGTAAGCAAGGCGGCGCTGTTGCGAGAAATTTAATGCAGCATGGTTATACAGTGAAAGCACTCACAAGAAATCCAGATTCTCCTAACGCACTTGTTTTAAAAAACCAAAATGTAATCCTGGTAAAGGGCGACCTTAATAAGCCTGAAACTTACCGTGAACACTTAACAGGTGTGCATGGGATATTTAGCGTCCAGACATTTGAGAATGGAATTAGTAAAGAGATCCAACAGGGTACTGTTTTAGCTACATTAGCGATGGAATCGGGAGTGAAACATTTCTTGTATTCCTCTGCTATTGGTGCACATCTTAACACTGGAGTTCCGCATCTTGACAGTAAGTTTATCATTGAAAATCATATCCGGGAGCTGGCCATGCCTTATACCATCATACGTCCCGCTTCATTTTATGAAAATTTTCTAATACCGCAGGTAAAAAAGGGAATATTAAAAGGGAAACTTTCACAGACAATTAACAGCCATACGATAATGCCATACATTGCGACAGATGATATTGGCAAAGCTGCGGTAAAGATTTTTGGCAATTTTCAAGAATATTCAGGGAAAACACTCACTTTGGGAAATGAACAATTAGATTCTCTGAAACTGGCAGAGAAATTTTCAAGGGCATTAAACAAAAAAGTAGAATATAAACGATTACCGGGGATAGTAGTAAAGCTGTTTTTTGGGTAAAAGCTTGTACAAAATGTTCAGGTGGATGGATGAGCACAGCACACTGCTAATGGAAGACGTGACATCAGACCGTGCAGAATTTCCGGAAATGATGCCTCTTTCAAACTGGATTAAGATAAATTTTAAAGCATAGGCTTCTTTTTAAGGGCATCAAACAAGTCTAAACTAAATTATCCGGGATATGTCGGGATATATTTGCGAAATTCACTGAATTTTTCCCTCATAATAAATTAATCCATGTCCTCAATACTGATAAAATCAGCCACAATTGTCAACGAGGGGAAGCTCTTTACGGGCGATGTATTCATAAAAAACGGTCTGATTGAAAAGATTGGAACCAGTATCGCTGAGACGGCTGATAAAGAAATCAATGCTGAAGGACTACATTTATTTCCCGGATGTATTGATGATCAGGTTCATTTTCGCGAACCCGGCCTCACCCACAAGGCAGATATTTACACCGAAAGCCGGGCCGCTGTTGCAGGGGGCATTACCTCTTTTATGGAGATGCCCAATACCATACCGAACACGCTAACACAGCAATTACTTGCAAATAAATATGAAATTGCTTCAAAAACCTCTGCTGCCAACTATTCCTTTTTCATGGGAGCGGGAAACGATAATCTTGAAGAAGTATTAAAAACAGATCCGCGGAATGTTTGTGGGATAAAGGTATTTATGGGTTCTTCGACAGGCAATATGCTGGTAGATAATAAGAAGACTCTTGAAGGGATTTTTAGCCAGGCGCCTATGCTGGTAGCTGTACATTGTGAAGATGAAGCTACAATCAGAGCCAATACAGAGAATTTTAACTCTTTATATGGTGACAATCTCACACCAGAAATGCATCCTCAGATCCGGACTGCTGAAGCATGCTACAGGTCATCTTCATTTGCGGTAGAGCTTGCCAAAAAACATAACACCCGCCTGCATATCCTGCATATATCTTCTGCGATAGAAACAGCTCTTTTTGATAACTCAGTGCCTCTGTCCAAAAAACGGATAACAGCTGAGGCTTGCATCCACCATCTTTGGTTCTCTGATGCAGATTATGCTCAAAAAGGAAACTGGATAAAGTGGAATCCAGCAATAAAATCAGGCTCGGACAGAGAGGAAATTTTCAAGGCCCTGATGGATGGAAGAATAGATATTATCGCTACCGACCATGCACCCCATACATTTGAAGAAAAATCACAGCCGTATATAAAAGCTCCTTCAGGAGGTCCGCTTGTTCAGCACGCATTGATCGCCATCCTGGAATTCTACAAACAAGGGAAAATAAGCCTGGAAAAAATCGCTGAAAAGATGGCCCATAATCCTGCTATATGTTTTCAAATAGAAAAACGGGGATTTATCCGAGAAGGTTATTGGGCTGATCTCGTATTGGTTGATCTGACTAAACTTTCGGAAGTGAAACCTGAAAACATACTGTCAAAATGTGGATGGAGTCCGTTTGAAGGTATTATTTTTAATTCTTCAGTCAATACAACAATTGTTTCGGGAAGAATCGCGTATGAGAGTGGGAAAGTTGTTGAAAGCGGTACTGGCGAAAGATTGATTTTCGAAAGATAAACAAGCGTATTTGCTAATTATTACCTTATTGTAATAAAACACCCCCAAATAGCTTCTTTACTTCCCAGTTTCGTTAAACTGCGTACCTTTGCCCTTATTATGGCTACAGTATCAATTAATCTCGCTACCGGTTCCGTTCAGAAAGAAGAAATTATTGTAGGAATCGATCTGGGAACGACTAACAGCCTGGTCGCATTTATAAATCCCGAAGGGAATCCACAGGTTATAAATGATACTGGTAAAGGCGTACTTGTACCCTCGGTAGTACATTTTCAGCAGGACGGAAGCATAATTATTGGCAGTGACGCTAAAGAATTTCTGATTACTGATCCTCATAATACCATTTTTTCTGTAAAACGCTTACTTGGGCGCTCATATCATGACATTGAAGCTCAAAGTGAACTATTTTCATATAGCATCATCGATGATAATACGGAAAGTCTGGTAAAGATCAGTGCCGGTGGGAAATATTATACTCCTATTGAGCTTTCCGGAATGATATTAAAAGAATTAAAAGAGCGGGCTGAACATGCGTTGAAGACTGCGGTCAATAGGGCAGTGATCACCGTGCCGGCGTATTTTAACGACAGTCAGAGGCAGGCAACCAGGGATGCAGGTAAACTCGCCGGACTGGATGTCCTCCGTATTGTAAATGAGCCTACTGCCGCAAGCCTTGCTTATGGCATCGGATTAGATCCTGAAGAGGAAAAAATAATAGCTGTGTATGATCTTGGTGGAGGAACATTTGATGTGTCCATCCTTAGGATCCAGAACGGTATTTTTGAAGTCCTGTCCACTAATGGTAATACTTTTTTAGGCGGAGATGATTTTGATCAGGCAATCGTTAGTTACTGGGTAGAGGCAAACGGCTTGCAGGATGAAATTAAAAGTCCGGAAATGCGCCAGGCATTACGGCTAAAAGCCGAAGAAGCTAAGATAGCACTGAGTACTCAAAATATTTTCAATGGTTCAAGTAATGGGTTACCCTGCGCCATAACGAAAAACAAGTTTGAAGAACTCATTTTTCCTAAAGTTCAACAAACCATTAAATGCTGTAAAAATGCATTGAGCGATGCTAAATTAACCATTTTAGATATTAATGAAGTTGTAATGGTTGGCGGCTCTACCAGAACGCCTTTGGTTAAAAAACAGGTTGCTGAATTTTTCGGTAAAGACGTTCACGACAACATTAATCCGGACGAGGTTGTTGCCTTAGGTGCAGCTATTCAGTCTGATATCCTGGCAGGAAACCGTAAAGATATTTTATTACTGGATGTTACTCCCCTATCGTTGGGTATAGAAACCATGGGCGGACTTATGGATGTGATCATCCCCAGAAATGCGAAAGTTCCAAGTAAAGCCGGGAGACAGTATACTACTTCGATTGACGGACAGGTAAATATGAAGATCTCTGTATACCAGGGCGAGCGTGATCTGGTTAAAGAGAATAGAAAATTAGCTGAATTTGATTTAAAAGGTATCCCCGCCATGCCGGCCGGATTTCCAAAGATCGATATCAATTTCCGTCTAAATGCAGATGGGATACTAACTGTCGAGGCAGTCGAGCTGCGTTCTGGTGTTAAACAGGAAGTTGAAGTTAAGCCAACCTACGGACTAACCGACGAGGAAGTTGAAAAGATGCTGATAGATAGTATACAGAATGCCAAAGATGATGTAAACCAACGAATGCTGATTGAATCCCGAACTGAGGGTGAACAGATGATTTATACCGTAGGGCGTTTCCTGCAAAAAAATAAAGACCAGGTCTCAGAGGAGGAAATACTTGATACACGCGAACTTTTGGAATCTTTACAAACCGCTCTTACCTCCGGAGACAAAGACCTGATCCATAAATGCATTGATGAACTGAACGAATTTACCCGGCCTTTTGCAGAAAGACTAATGAATCATGCGATTGCGACGGCGATGAAGGGGAAAGCGATTGAGTGAACCTTTTAATTTAGTTGAAAGTGGAAAGTTGAGAGTTAGATCCGTTTGAACAAATGAGTGGTACGTTTTCATGTAATGTATTACCTGAAACGTACCACGTATAACTATTTATTTCTCGCCGCCTTCCATTGCTTCCCTGATTGATTCCTGCTCGCGAAGTCCGTCTATATTATTTTTCTTTCCATAGGCATCTTTTGCCTCTTCAAAGCTGATTAGGATCTCAGCGATTTTGTCAAGGTTATCAGCGACATTCTGGTGCATCTCCGGGAGGATCCTTTCTAATGTTTTATTCGCAAGGTCAAAATTATCAATTTCAATTTTGCCGATCTTTTGAACAATGGCTGTCTGACTATTTTTCAGATCTTCCAGTTCATTGGTAATCTTTTCCATCAGATCAAATTTTTTCAGCTTATCCATAATATATATGTTTTGGTTTAGACAATGTCTAATGCAATTATACTGCCATAATAATCGCAGGAAAATTAAATTTGACATTTTACAATCTCAAACTTAGTGCGTGTTACCCATGAATTGAGGCTGGCCCATTCAACAGATATCTCCTCCTTAGTTCGTCGATATGACGTTGTGAATTATTGTTTCATCAATCTCGCAACATACTTCCCGATGATATCGAATTCCAGATTTACAGTATCTCCTTCTTTAAGATGTTGCATATTAGTATATTCAAAGGTATAAGGTATTATTGCTACCGAAAATGAATATTCCAACGAATTAACCACTGTAAGACTTATTCCATTAACGCAGATTGATCCCTTTTCGACCGTTACATTTCCCGGTTCAGGATCATAGCTGAAGGTGAATTCCCAGCTTCCTGTCAACCTCCTGATCGCGGTACATTTTGCTGTTTGATCCACATGTCCCTGCACGATGTGGCCATCAAGACGACCATTTAGTTGCATACAACGCTCCAGGTTAATGTAATCGCCGATGAGAAGACCGCCTAAGTTAGACTTGATAAGTGTTTCTTCCACAGCTGTAACAGTATGTTTACCGTTTGAAACATCAACCACGGTTAAGCAAACCCCGTTATGTGAAACAGACTGATCAATCTTCAGCTCGCCCGATATGGAAGACCCTACGACAAAATGCAAATTTCCCTTATCGGATTTAACGTCAATAAGACATCCTAATGTTTCTATAATTCCTGTAAACATGATAATACGTTGATAATCAGTATTCCTTCCGGTTTTTTCCCCATGCCGATCTTATGGGCAAGTCATTTGCCACGCCCACAGCATCCCGGGACTTCAAAAAGGCTGCTGCAGCCAGCACAGCTGCGATCATCGCCTCGTCTTCATTTCCGGTCTGAAGGTTTTCAGGACGAAAATAGTTATCGACAAAATGAGTATCAAAATTTCCGGATACGAAGGCCGGGTGCTGCATGACATATTTTCCAAAAGAAAGTGTAGTTTGTATGCCTGTGATGGTATATTCGTCAATAGCGCGGATCATTCTCTCAATTGCTTCTGTACGGTCTTTACCATGAGTAATAAGCTTGGCTATCATCGGGTCATAGTATATTGGGATCTCCATTCCCTGTTCAAAACCATCGTCTACCCGCACGCCAGGACCTTGAGGAGTCTTATAGGTTTGAAGCGTGCCGATATCGGGAAGAAAATTATTCGCAGGATCTTCTGCATAAACCCTGACTTCAATGGCATGGCCATTAATCTCAAGATCCTCCTGTTTAAAGCTTAATTTTTCGCCTCTGGCGATCGTGATCTGCTCTTTAACAAGGTCTATGCCTGTGATCATTTCAGTGACAGGATGCTCCACCTGCAAGCGTGTATTCATTTCGAGGAAGAAGAAATCAAGATTTTCGTCCAGAATGAATTCAACTGTGCCGGCACCGGTATAATTACATGATCTGGCAGCATCCACGGCGCTCTGACCCATTTTTTGTCTTAATTCAGGGCTGAGGACCGAGGAAGGGGCTTCTTCAACTACCTTTTGATGACGTCTTTGAACAGAGCATTCCCTTTCAAAAAGATGCACGATATTGCCATGGTTATCTCCAATAACCTGGATCTCGATGTGTCTTGGAGATGAAACATAGCGCTCTATAAAGACAGACCCGTCTCCGAATGCAGAAGTAGCCTCAGAAACGGCCAGGTCCATCTGCTCAATAAAATCATCAGCTTTCTCAACTATTCTCATTCCCTTTCCTCCCCCGCCGGCCGCAGCCTTTATCAGGATCGGGAAACCAATTTCTACAGCTCTTTTTTGTGCCAGAGGGATATCCCTGATGGCCTCTTCAGTCCCGGGAACCATTGGGATATTGTATTTCAATGCAGCAGCTTTAGCAGATAACTTGTTGCCCATAATCTCCATAGCCTCCGGAGATGGCCCGATCAGGATGAGTCCGGCCTCTTTAACCTTTCTTGCGAAAGCAGCATTCTCGGACAAAAAACCATATCCGGGATGGATCCCCTGGGCGCCTGTCTGTCTACAAGCCTGAATGATCTTATCCCCTGCAAGATACGATTGTGCAGATGGTGCAGGCCCGATATGAACGGCTTCGTCTGCGTACCTGACGTGCAGCGCATTGCGGTCCGCATCAGAAAATACAGCTACCGTTTTAAGGCCCATCTCACGCGCTGAGCGCATCACCCGTAACGCAATTTCCCCGCGGTTAGCAACCAGGATTTTTTCCATCTTTAAATGTAATTGTTTTACAACTGATTAACCAGGCCAGGGTCATTTTAATGGATCCTCTTTAAAGTCTGAGCAGTATATTCCAGCATTGAATCATCAATATCAAGATGCGTTACGAACCGTATCATCTGTTTCCCAAAGGTGTTGCATTTTATTCCGTAATGGCTCAGACGATCGACAAATTCCTCTGGTTTATGGCTCCCATCCAGCTCAAATATGACAATATTAGTATCTACCGGCATCATACTTTTAACATACGATAGCTCTTTTATAGCTCTCCCCAGTGTGGCTGCACGCAAATGATCTTCATGCAGTCTTTCTACATGATGATCCAGCGCATATATCCCCGCTGCGGCGAGAAATCCAGCCTGACGCCAGCCTCCACCAAGCACCTTCCTGACGCGTTTTGCTTTATGGATGGTTTCTTTACTGCCAAGTAACACCGACCCGACCGGGGCTCCGAGCCCTTTGGAAAGACATACAGAAATACCATCGAACATATCTCCATAAGCCCTGGCATCATCCTTTGTTTCCACCAGCGCATTAAAGATCCTGGCTCCATCAAGATGCAGGAAAAGCCCCTTTAACCGGCAAAGATGATAGATTGGTGCAATGTGATCAAGGGTGTAAATACTTCCCCCGCCCCGGTTAACAGTATTTTCCAAAACAACCAGACTGCTTTTCGGGTAGTGGATATTGTCGGGATTAATATGAGGCTCAATGAGTTCCGGATCCAATCTCCCCCGGTCGCCGTATAATAATCGTACGGACGCCAGCGAATTAAATGCAATTCCGCCACCCTCGTACCGGTAAACATGCGCCGTTTCATCGCATATAACTTCTTCCAGCGGATTTGTGAAACACTTTATAGCGATCTGATTGGTCATTGTTCCGGACGGGCAGAATAGTCCCGCTTGCATCCCAAAAATATCAGCTGCCTTTTCTTCAAGTGAATTTACGGTTTCATCCTCACCGAACACATCATCTCCCACTTTTGCGCTCATCATAGCCTCAATCATACCGGCTGTAGGGCGCGTAACGGTATCGCTGCGAAGGTCAACGATCATTCTTTTCTCATCCATGGCTAAAATTAAAAAGAAAAAGGGAATAGGGAATAGCAAATGAGAAATACAAAGTGGAATCCCCGGTCCTTATTTCCTTTTTCCATTTGCCACTACCCTTTTGCATCGAACTATTTCCACTTAATTATGTTATTTTCTTAGTTAATTCAGTATATTATAGAAAAAAAAGAAGGGAGTTCAGTGTCAAAGACGATCATAGTTTCAAACAGGTTACCAGTAAAAATTTCAGAAGATAATGGGTCATATACTTTTTCTCCGAGCGAGGGCGGATTAGCCACCGGACTGGGGTCAATTTATCAGGATGGCGGGAATATCTGGATCGGATGGCCTGGCCTGGAGATTTCAGAAAAGGATCAGCAAACAAACGTTAGGGAACATCTGAAATCCATGAAATTACAGCCGGTTTTTTTAACTCAGAAAGAGATCAGCGAATATTATGAAGGATTTTCTAATGAGATATTATGGCCTGTTTTTCATTATTATGCATCAACTTACGCGAATTACCAACAATCTAACTGGGACTATTATCAGGAAGTAAATAAAAAATTCAGGGATGCCGTTCTTATTGCAGCTGAACCTGGTGACACGATCTGGATACATGACTATCAGTTACTGCTTCTTCCCGGACTAATAAGGGCTGAGCGATCAGATCTTACAATCGGTTTTTTTCTTCACATCCCTTTTCCGTCTTACGAGATGTTCCGTCTTATTCCATGGAGAGCGGAACTACTGGAAGGCTTGACCGGAGCAGATCTGGTGGGATTTCATACCTATGACGATGTACAGCATTTTTTAAGCGCAGCTACCCGGATACTTTCCGTAAACTCGTCGTCTAACATACTTACCGTTGATGACAGAGCAGTTGTAGCGGAGGCTTTTCCGATGGGGATAGACTTTGACAAGTATTCATCTCTTACTGGGGAAGAAGAAGTGCAGGATCAGATCAGGCAAATGCGAAGTCTTTTTAATGATAATAAGATCATTCTGTCTGTTGACCGTCTCGATTATAGCAAGGGAATATTACAGCGTTTACAGGCTTTCGAACTTCTGCTGGAACTTTACCCCGAATATGTAAACAAAGTGGTGCTTTACATGATCGTGGTGCCTTCTCGTGATATGGTACCTCAATATAAAGAGTTGCGAGATGCGATAGATAAAAAAGTAGGGAACATAAATTCAATTTACCGGACCATCGAATGGTCGCCCATTTTATATTTCTATCGTTCATTTCCTATAGAAACGCTCTCTGCATTATACCATATGGCAGATATCGCATTGGTAACACCTATGCGGGATGGAATGAACCTGGTTAGCAAGGAGTATGTGGCAAGTCGCACTCAAAACAACGGTGTTTTGGTATTAAGTGAGATGGCTGGAGCTTCAAAAGAACTTATTGATGCGCTTATCGTAAATCCCAACAATATTGGTGATATGACCAGAGCCATGTTCAAGGCTTTGAATATGCCGGCTGAAGAGCAGGAGTTCCGAATGAAACAAATGCGGGATATTGTTTCCAAATTCAGTGTTTTCCATTGGGTCAGTATATATATGGATAAATTATTTGAGGTCAAAGAGTTACAGAGATCTATGCAGTCCAGGCATGTAGATTCAAGCATTGGCAAGTCAATCACCCGGATCTACGCTGAGGCCTCCAAAAGGCTCATTTTTCTCGATTATGACGGAACCCTGGTAAAGTTCAATTCTGATATAAATAAAGCATCCCCGGATGAAAAGCTTTATAACCTGCTTGGCAGGCTTACTTCGGATCCGGCCAATAAGATCATTCTGATCAGCGGCCGCGGTCATCAGAAGATGGAGGAATGGTTTGGGAATATGGGAATACATCTCATCGCCGAACATGGAGTCTGGGAAAAGGAAAATGAAAAAAGTTGGAACAGCATGCCAGGTTTAAGCGATCAATG
>JBBJNR010000003.1:0-23344 GCA_037719315.1 Daejeonella sp. | reverse complement strand
ATTTTGCCGATTCTTAATACTTACACTGGACGCACTCCGGGCGCATTTATTGAGGAAAAAAGTTTTTCCTTAGTGTGGCATTACCGTAAAGTGGCTGAGGGTTTGGGTGAACTCAGAGCATCCGAGCTGATCAATAATCTTAATTATTTAACGCGTGACAGGGGTTTGCAGCTACTGCCGGGAAGTAAAGTAATCGAAATAAAAAATATAGACATAAACAAAGGGAAGGCCGCTCTTTCACACCTTTATAAACAGGATTATGATTTTGTGATGGCGGTTGGAGACGATCATACCGACGAAGATATTTTTAAAGCTCTTCCTGACAGTGCCTACACTTTTAAAGTTGGCAGCAGCGTATCTGCCGCCAGATTCTATTTAAGTAATACAGAAGAGGTTCGGCTTTTTTTAAATCGCCTCTCCACAGCACGTGACATCGCCTCCTCTGAACGTGTATTTAAAAACCGGAATCTTATAAAAAAATAGGCTTATCCAGCTTGATCGCAATGCGATAGGCCGCGTTCATCAATCCAACGTGACTATAAGCTTGCGGAAAATTCCCCCACTGACTGCCAGTTTCCTCGTCCACATCCTCACTGAAGAGAAGAAGATGATTTGAATACTGCATCAGATTTTCAAATTCGCGGATCGCTTCATCGAGCCTTCCAACACAAGCCAGCGCCTCGACATACCAGAAGGCACAAATGAGAAATGTTGTTTTCGGCTTGCCGAAATCATCAGAGTGAAGATACCTGTGAAACAAGCCATTGGGAGTTTTAAGCTCTTTTTCTAAAGCAATTAAATGGTCCTTTGCGCGCGCTGAAGCAGGATCCAGATAGTTCATCATGATCAGTTGAAGTGTGCTTGCGTCTAAATGCGGACTGTCGACAGCGTGCGAATATACTTTCCGAACCGGGTCATAACAGTTTTCAATATGTGCTGCCGCGCGATTTTTAAGGGAATTTGCCCTTGCCAGCAACACCTCGTCTCCAATAGCGAGGGCCATTTTCTCGGCAGCCGAGCAACCTGCCCATTGAAAAAGATTGCTGTAGCAATGCGTATTGGCTATATTTCGAAATTCCCATATTCCGGCATCTTTTTCATCTATAGTAAGCTCAACTTTTGATAGCAGATAGTTGATCCACCGTGCGGAATCCTTTCGCTCAGAAAATATGAACCGATGATCAATATAAAGCGGCAATAATGAAATTAATACCTGACCATAAATATCGTTCTGTATATGCTCGTAGGCCTGATTACCCACTCTCACAGGCTGATTCCCAAGATATCCATCGAGCTCGCTCAGAATATTTTCGGACAAATGCTTTTCGCCCGTTATGCCATAAAGAGGCTGAAAACGACCCTTTTCAGAGAAAGAAATATCAGTTACATAATTAAAATACCGCTCCATTTCCTCAAAGTGACCGATGTGGTTCAGCGCTGTGATAACGTAAAATGTATCCCTTAACCAGCAATATCTGTAATCCCAGTTTCTTCCGCTTCCCGGAAATTCTGACAGGCTGGTTGTACTGGCCGCAATTATTGCACCTGTATCTTCATACTGATGAATCTTCAAAGCCAGAGCAGAACGAATCACATTTCTCTGATGAAATGCGGCAATAGACGAGTGTTTGATCCAAAGCCGCCAATAGTCTACGGTTTCCCTTAAAAATTGTTCTGAGGTACTTGCCAGAGGTGCTTCCAGTGGCTTTCCGTATGTTAGAACAAGATATTTTGTTTCGCTTAGAACAGTAAACTGTTCATCTATAATATAGTTAATGGGGATATTTGTCGTAAGCCGAACTTTTTCTTCAAGGCCGGAATATTCTATGTGGCTGCTGCCGCGCTGCTTAATCAGGCTTTTCTGTCCATAATCATAAACCGGCCTGCAGACCACTTTAATCCGGGGACTGCCGTCTATCAGTTCAATTTTCCTGATGAACATCAGTGGCTTGAAATATCGGTCGAACTGCTTAAAACGGGGAGCAAAATCGGTTATACGATATGTTCCTTCAGCACAGGTGATCTCGGTACAAAGAACATTTGTGTTTTCCAGGTAATATTGTTTCGTCTGATAATCCCCTGCCGGAAGAATAGAGAATTCTCCTCCCTTTTTGCTGTCAAGGAGCGCCCCGAAAACGAACGAACTATCGAAACGTGGCCAACAGAGCCATTCCACATTTGTGTTTTTATGTATATGTGCTAAATACGCGCAATTACCAATTATGCCGGTCTGATAGGTGTGTTTCTCCATAAGTAATTCTAAAGGTTTGTTAAACCGATACTTTTAACAACAATTGCACCAAGCACCATGATAAACAGCCGGCTTTATATTTTAATTAAGTTTGGCTGCCCTATGAAGATTGTAAACCCGAGTTTTTAACAGGCTCTTCAGCCGGAATTTGTTTTGCGCTTTTTTAACTTTCGTATAATTTCATACATTTAGCTTTTATAAGAATAAAGCTATGATCATTATTGCAGACGGAGGTTCCACCAAAACGAATTGGTGCTTATTAAATAAAACCGGTCAAAAAATCTATTTTAATACTGAAGGTTACAATCCCTATTTTGTAAGTACTGAATACATAAGAGATTCGCTTAAAAAAGACCTGCCATCTGATTTACAGCTTGACGAGATTACAGAAGTGAATTATTATGGTGCAGGATGTTCCACAGATGATAAAGTAAAAATTGTGGCAGATGCGATGAAGTCAGCTTTTCCGAGTGCCAGTATTTATGTAGGGCATGATCTTCTGGCCGCAGCCAGGGCATTATTGGGACTTGAGACCGGCTTTGCTGCTATTTTAGGTACCGGAACAAATACCGGGCTTTACAATGGAAAAGATATTGTCCATAATATCGACTCGGCAGCCTACATTCTTGGGGACGAAGGAAGCGGCTGCTATATTGGGAAAAAACTACTTACGGATTATCTTAGGGGCTATATGCCGGAAGTGGTAAGACAGCGCTTCTGGGAAACCTACAAGCTAACTGTTGATGAGGTTACGGACCAGGTTTATACTAAACCCCTGGCAAATCGCTTTTGCGCAAGCTTCAGTAAGTTTGTTTACGATAACAATGTGCATGCAGAATATTCGAGAGGTATCGTAAAAACTTCTTTTGTAGATTTTTTCGAGAACCTCGTAAGTCATTATCCTAACTACAAGGACTATACATTTAACTGCATCGGCTCCGTGGGATATAATTTTAGAAATGTCCTTGAAGAAACTGCCGTTGAATATGGGATGGCCGTTGGTAAAATAATCCGCTCACCTATAGATGACCTCGTCCATTATCATGTTGAACTCGCTCCCAGAAAAAGATAATAATCTGTTGCCTGACGATTAAGCTGCCCGGGTGGTCCGACGACTAAGGTTACACGGATCACCGGACAATTATTTACTAAAAGAAAGCTCCTTCTGGAATAATCTGGCATATTTTCGTTTATCGAATTTATACAACTTGGCGGCCCTGTAAGACACACCCTTCTGTTTTTCATCAAGCTCTTTCAATATTCCATAATTCATCATCTTCTTCCGGAAATTACGTTTATCCAGCTTTTTATTCAGAATAACCTCATAAAGATGTTGTAATTGGGTGAGCGTAAACTTTTCCGGAAGCAGCTCAAAAGCTATCGGCTGATAACTGATTCTATTTCTGACTTTTTCGAAAGCCCGGTTAAATATCGTATTATGATCAAACGCAAGTGTAGGCAAATCATTTAAGGGTATCCATACTGCCTTTTTCGCATAATTTGTTACTGGAGCAGGCTTCAGGTCCTTATTTCCACCAAGCCTGATCATCGCATAATACGCCACAGTTATTACCCGGCCCTGCGGATGGCGGTTAACATCTCCAAAAGTATAGAACTGGTCCATATATATCCCTCTCAGTCCGGTAAGTTCGTAAAGGATACGTTCTGCACCATTATCCAGGCTCTCATCCTGTTCAACAAGATATCCAGGTAAGGCCCACCAGTCTTTGAAAGGCTCTTCGTTACGCTCGATAAGGAGGATTTTAAGTTCCCCCTCATCGAAACCGAAGATTACACAGTCGATAGAAAAAACCGAATCAAATTTAGGCAGTATTGTTTCCACAGCTCTCAATAATTAAAAAACTAAATATATAACGATTAACAGGAACTGGATGAAAAAACATCGGAAAAATTACTTAGTGTAAAAAATACACAGTATATTCGCTTGTTTTAACATATTAACTAAGGCTTGTCGGGAATAAAAAAAATCGGGGTTTTTACATCTGGTGGCGATGCCCCAGGCATGAATGCCTGCATAAGAGCTGTGGTTCGGACCGCGGTTTACATGAACAGGGAAGTTGTGGGCATCAGGCAGGGTTACCAGGGGATGCTGGAAAAGAATTTCTGGGATATGACTGCGCGGGATGTAGGTAATATCATACATATCGGAGGAACTATTTTAAAAACCGCAAGGTGCCTGGAATTTACTACGGACGACGGAACAAAAAAAGCATACGAAAACCTTCGTAGCCATGGCATAGATGCCCTGATTGCAATTGGAGGCGATGGAACCGCCAAAGGAGCGGAACGTTTGTCCAAAAGGTTTGACATCCCTGTGTTATGCATCCCGGGAACCATTGACAATGATTTGTACGGATCTGATTTTACACTGGGCTTTGATACAGCTACGAATACTGTGATCGATGCGATAGATAAGATCAGGGATACCGCGGCATCACATGATCGTTTATTCTTCATTGAAGTTATGGGACGCGATTCCGGCTGCATTGCCCTTCGTTCCGGAATTGCCGGAGGAGCTGAAGCGGTGCTTCTTCCTGAACGGGAAACTGCCATTGATGAGCTTATAGAAAAGCTTGCGAAGGACGCCAAGAATAAAAAATCATCAAGTATTGTTATCGTCGCAGAAGGTGATAAAAATGGCGGGGCTTATCATGTCGCAGCGCGTGTGAAAGAAAAATTTGACTTTTACGACAGTAAAGTCACTATATTAGGGCATTTACAAAGAGGCGGTAGTCCCAGCAGTTTTGACAGGGTTTTGGCCAGCCGGTTGGGCTACGCGGCAGTAAAAGGCTTGCTGAACGGAGAGAACCGGCAGATGGTCGGCTTACGTGGTAACGCCATTGTTATGACCCCTCTGGAAGACGCGTTAAATTTTCCTCATTTTAAGCTCGAGGAAGATCTGCTGGAAATGGTTAATGTTTTATCTATATAATATTATATGATTGCCGTAGTTTATAGTGGATCCAGATTTGCCGATTGGAAACTTGCTGAAAAAGGGAAGATTGTCTCAGATTTTAAAACTCAGGGTATAAATCCGTTCTTTAATGACGAAAATTCTATAAATCAACTGCTTAATAAAAATATTCAGCTTATAAATAATGCTGAAAAGATAAAATGGGTATACTTTTTTGGCGCAGGTGCATCATCCCCTGAACGGCAGGAAGTTGTTGCCCATGCATTTAGTACGTTTTTCAGAAATAGCAGGGTGGTTGTGGACCATGATCTTAAAGCTGCCGGCCTGGCTTCTTGCGGAGATGAGCCCTGCATCCTGGGGATATTAGGCAGCGGGTCAAATGCTGCCTATTTCGATGGAAAAAAGGTTCATGAAAACAACTATGGACTTGGGTATATCCTGGGTGATGAAGGTTCGGCAAATTGGTTGGGTATTCATTTGCTGAAGTCGGTTTTAAGCCAAAAATTACCGTCGGAGTTTGAAAAAAAATTTCAAAAAAAATATGACCTTAACAGGACTCAAATTCTTGACAAAGTTTACAGGCAAGCGCATCCGGCGTTGTTTTTGAGCTACTTTGCTGATTTCCTGATGGAACACCGGAATGAGGATTTTGTAAAGAAGCTGGTAATCACCGGTTTTGACGTTTTTTTCAAGACCTATATTATTCCGTTAAAAAAGAAGTACAATGATGTCCCAATTCACATGGTGGGAACTGTTGCTTCCGGATTTCAGGATTATTTAATTGAAGCAGCAGCAAACAATGGACTAACTATAGGCTCTGTAATTAAGGAGCCGATATATAATCTGTTAAAATATTATTCTAATAAAAACTGACATAATTGGGCAAGGGCCGGTTAACAGCATGAGGCCGCAGAAGCTGAATTCCTGCAAACAACAATAAGAACAAATTGATATGAAACCTGCATGAGCATAAATTTTTAAAAAGACGAACAAGCTCATATAATGCCCGCGGCAGCAGGTTATAACCGTTAAAAAACAAATAAAAAAAACATGAAAATTGGAATTAATGGATTTGGCCGTATTGGTCGCTTAGCCTTCAGAGCTGCTATTGAGCGTGATGGTATTAATGTAGTTGGTATTAATGACCTTGTTGAGCCGGATTACATGGCATATATGTTAAAATATGATTCAACCCACGGCAAGTTCACCGGCACTGTTGAAGTAAAAGACGGTAACCTTGTAGTAAACGGGCAAACCATACGTGTAACCGCTGAAAAAGATCCAGCTAACCTTAAGTGGGACGAAGTAGGGGCAGAAGTGATCATTGAGTCTACGGGTCTGTTTCTTACCCAGGCCGATGCACAAAAACATATACAGGCTGGTGCTAAGAAGGTTGTCCTTTCCGCGCCTGCAAAAGATGATACCCCTACGTTTGTCATGGGTGTAAACCACAAGGCACTTACCGCAAGCCAGAACATCGTATCCAATGCATCCTGTACCACAAACTGCCTTGCCCCTCTTGCGAAGGTGCTGAATGACAATTTTGGCATTTTAGAGGGCCTGATGACCACAGTTCACGCTGCGACGGCCACTCAAAAAACTGTTGATGGTCCATCTGCAAAGGATTGGAGAGGCGGGCGCGGAGCCTATCAGAACATCATCCCCTCATCAACCGGCGCTGCAAAAGCGGTTACCTTGGTTATTCCTGAGCTAAAAGGAAAGCTTACCGGAATGGCATTCCGGGTTCCTGTAGCTGATGTATCTGTGGTAGATTTAACTGTACGTTTGGAGAAAAAAGCCTCGTATGAAGACATTAAAAAAGCTATGAAAGATGCTTCAGAAGGAGAGCTGAAAGGGATTTTGGGTTACACTGAAGATGAAGTTGTATCAACGGATTTCCTTGGTGATGCCCGGACATCTATATTTGACGCAAAGGCGGGTATTGCACTAAATGATAATTTCGTAAAAGTTGTAGCCTGGTATGATAACGAATGGGGCTATTCTAATAAGCTTATAGATCTTGTTCAGCATATTGGCACAGTAAAATAGACTAGGATTCATAGGATTCTCGAGTGAGATTCTTCCCGGGTGAAGACCCGGGGTCTCCTGACTAAAACTGAGAATAACATCAAAGTAAGCGACCTAATGAAAAAAATAACCTGGGGAATTATTGGTTGCGGAGATGTAACAGAGGTAAAAAGTGGCCCGGCTTTTAATCTTGTGCCGGGTTCTGAACTGTCTGCAGTAATGAGAAGGGATGAAGCCAAGGCTTCAGATTATGCTCAAAGACATCAAGTCAGGAAATGGTATTCTAACGCTGAGGAGCTTATAAACGATGATGAAATAAATGCCATCTACATCGCAACTCCCCCGGCTTACCATGAAGCTTATACCGTTCAGGCATTAAAAGCGGGCAAACCGGTATATGTTGAGAAGCCAATGGCCCTGGACTCCCTTGAATGCATCCGGATGATGGAAGCAGCAGAAAAGTATTCCTGTAAACTGAGTGTAGCACATTACAGGAGAGCTCAACCTAAATTTCTTAAAATACTAGGCCTTCTGAAAGACAAAGCGATCGGTGATATTGTTTCCGCCGACTTGAACTTCCGTCAGGCCTATCAGCCCGGCACTGAAAATACCTGGCGGGCTAACCCTGCTATATCTGGCGGCGGGCTTTTTCACGATCTCGCTCCGCACCAACTGGATCTGATACTGTATTTCTTCGGACAGCCATTAATGACCGAAGGGACTTCACTAAACCGGGCAAGCCTCTATGATGCAGATGATTACGCAAGCGCTTACATCATATTTAACGAAGGGATAAAATTTAGTGGACAGTGGGATTTCAACGCCCGGGCTGATGACGAAACCGATATGTGTGAAATCATTGGTACAAAAGGTACAATTCGATTTGCCGTATTCGACGGTTTATGCGAGCTGATAATAAATGGCCGAACAGAAAGTTTGAATTTCGCTCAATTAGCGCATGTACAACAGCCTATGATCGAGCAGGTTGTAAATTATTTTCTTAACAAAGGGCCAAATCCGTGTTCAGCAGTAGATGGTGTGGAGGTAATGAGGATGATAGATCGTGTGACGGGATTTAATTAGTAAATGAGAGAATTAGCAAACGAGCAAATGAAATTTCGGGCTAAATTTAAAATCAGGTAAATATGAAAATTTTTAAAGATGTTATTACGATAGTATTTTTCAAATCAAACGTAAATACGATTTGCTAATTCTCTCATTTGCTAATTTATATTCTTCGTTTCAAAACCAACCCGCCCAGCGGCGGCAAATTCATCAAGCCGGATTGTTCCTTGCCGTGCCAGGATATCTCTTCAGAAATGATTATTTTTTCTTTTACCAGCCCGCTTCCGTAAAAAGACTGATCATCAGAATTCAGGATAATTTCCCATTTACCTTCACAAGGTAGCCCGATACGCCAAGTATTACGTGGTACAGGTGTCAAATTCAATACTATCAGAAGTTGGTCCGTTGGTTTATTCCCTTTACGCGAATAAACCAGCACCGAATTTTCCGCATCCCCCCCTTCGATCCATTCAAATCCGGCACTCTCAAAACTCCTTTCGTACATGGCGGGTTCTGAACTATACAATTTATTCAGGGCTTTAACCATTTCCTTGACCCCCAGATTTGGAGCATGCTCAAGCAAATGCCAGTCCAGTGAATGATTAAAATCCCACTCTCTCCCCTGTCCGATCTCATTGCCCATAAACAAGCACTTCGTTCCCGGATGAGTGAACATATACAGGTAAAGCAAGCGAAGATTGGCAAATTTTTGCCATTCGTCTCCCGGCATTCTTGCCAGTAAGGAACCTTTTCCATGCACTACCTCATCATGAGAAAAGGGAAGCATGAAATTTTCGGTAAAGGCATATTCAGTACTAAAGGTTATCCTGTTATGATTGTATTTACGGTGTACCGGATCTTTGGAAAAGTAATCAAGTGTATCGTTCATCCAGCCCATCATCCATTTCATTCCAAATCCAAGTCCGCCCTGGTACGTTGGGCGGCTTACGCCGCTGAATGCAGTTGATTCTTCCGCAATGGTCTGTACGTCCGGAAAGTGAGAATAAACGGCTTCGTTGAACTCCTTCAGGAAACTAATAGCCTCCAGGTTCTCTCGCCCGCCAAACTCATTAGGGACCCATTCACCCTCATTCCGGGAGTAATCCAGGTATAACATGGAGGCAACTGCATCTACACGGAGTCCGTCTGCGTGGTAACGATCAAGCCAGAAAATTGCATTGCTGATCAAAAATGATTTGATCTCGTTCCGGCCATAATTGAATATGTAAGACTTCCAGTCGGGGTGAAAGCCCTTCTTCATATCAGCATGCTCATACAGATGGGTACCATCGAAACGGTATAATCCATGCTCATCACCAGGAAAATGAGACGGTACCCAATCCAGGATCAAGCCTATTGCATTCTTATGAAGCTCATCGATAAGAAACATAAAATCCTGTGGAGTTCCAAAGCGGGAGGTTGCTGCAAAGTATCCTGTTATCTGGTATCCCCACGAAGGATAATAAGGATGCTCCATCATGGGCAAAAATTCGACATGGGTAAATCCCATTTCCTTAAGATATGGAATCAGGATGCCTGCCATCTGACGATACGTTAAAAAAGCGTCCGGAGATTCCTTGCTTCTGGCCCATGATCCGAAATGCATTTCATAAACTGACATGGGTTTATTCAGGCCATTCTTTCCATGACGGGTCTTCATCCATGATTCGTCCTGCCATTCATACCAGGTGCTCCACACTATTGAGGCAGTAGAAGGAGGCTCTTCCCACCTGAGAGCAAAAGGATCAGCTTTTTCAAGCGTTTCACCGGAATTGGATCGAATAAAATATTTATAAACCTCTCCTGCCGCGATTCCGGGAATAAATATTTCCCAGATTCCGGACTCGTCCCATCTCACCTGCATGGGATGAGATGATTTATTCCAGCCGTTAAAATTACCCTCAACAGTAACCATCTTCGCATTGGGAGCCCAAACGGCAAAATAAGTCCCGTCAACTCCATCATGGTTTACTACATTGGAGCCGAATTTCTCATATAATTTATAGTGTTTTCCTCCCCTGAACAGGCTGATATCAAAATCAGAAAAGCGGGAATACCAGGCGGATCTCTCCACTGCCGAGGCAGGCACCAATTGAATTGAAGATTTATCTTTTTTCGCCATAATACCGGATCTCAGGAATTTAATTAATCAATACACCCTATTCATTAAGGATCAGGCTAGAATTTCTATTCGTTTAAAATTTCTACTGGATTTTATCCTAACCCTCCTGAGATCATCAAACCCAAGGTTTCCGCTATATTCTTTTCCATCTATAAAAACTTTAGATGGAGAAAATGGAAGTCCGATTATCTTAAGATCATAGGTTTCATATCTTGGGGTGAACAGCCCTACTATCGATTGCGTGATGGTCATTGACGAAGCATCTCCATTTACCACATACTTTTTCTCAAGATAAATATCCTGTTCGAACGCGAAAGTGTCATCATGATCTTCAAAGTAAAAAGAATTGGCTTCATAGTCTGAATAATAGATCTGGAACATCAGCTCATCTATCTCAAATTCGCCAACATACTGCATTAGGGGCGCTTCAGGGATCACAGACCCTGCTTTAACAAATATAGGCATCAAGTCGATCGGAGCATCGACGAGGTGCTCCTGACCCCCGTCAAGCAAATCATGTGTCCAGTAATTATACCAGTTGCCGGAAGGAAGATAAACGTTTTTTGTTCTTGCTCCGTAGTCGGTAACAGGCGCTACCAAAATTTTATCACCGAATGTAAATATATCCTGGATGTGGTGTGTTAGGACATTTCCCTGTTCCTGCATAACCAGAGGTCGAAGAATAGGAAAATCATGACAATGATGCTCCCAGAATACAGAATAAATGTAGGGCATCAGGCGATACCTGAGCTCAATAAACTTTCTGTTAATGTTTTCAAACTCTTCGCCAAAACTCCATGGCTCACGTTCAGCCGTATCACCGGCTGAATGTGCACGCATAAAAGGTGAAAACACCCCCATTTGAATCCATCTAGTAAACAGTTCGGCGTCCGGTTCACCGCTGAAGCCTCCAATATCGGTTCCACAAAAGGAAATCCCCGACATGGATAAACGCTGTAGCTGTACGACACCTAATTTTAGATGCTCCCATGATGCCACGTTATCACCTGTCCAGACCGAAGCATAGCGCTGCACTCCGGCATATCCCGCTCTTGTGATGGTGAACGGCCGCTTATTTTTCTGAAGTTTTTTCAATCCTTCATAGGTTGCACGAACCATTTGCATCCCATAAACATTATGCGCCTTGCGATGAGACCCATGGAAACCATCGTAATTATGCCTGACATCATCCGGGAATGTGCCAGCCCCAAATACAGCGGGTTCGTTCATATCATTCCAAACCCCTGCTACGCCGGCATCAACCAAATCTTTAAATAATCCACCCCACCATGTTCTGACCTTAGGATTGGTAAAATCAGGGAACTGACATCTGCCCGGCCACACATGACCTTCCATAAAGTAGTCATCACAGCGTCTACAGAAATAGTTATTTTGCTTCCCCTCCTTAAAAACACTGTAATTTTCATCCACACGAATTCCTGGGTCAATAATAACTACGGTTCTGAAACCATCATCAGCCAGCTCCTTAATCATCCGCACAGGATCAGGGAAATATTTACGGTTCCATGTAAAACACCGATATCCATCCATATAATCAATATCCAGATAGATAGCATCACATGGTATCTTGCGCTCACGGAAGTTGCTGGCTATGTCTTTAACTTTTTTCTCGGGGAAATAGCTCCAGCGACATTGATGGAATCCAAGGCTCCACTTAGGTGGCATCTGATGCGTACCGGTTAGCTTGTGATAGCGCTTAACCACATCCATGATATGGGGCCCGTGAATGTAGTAATATTGAAGCTCTCCGCCATCTGCCCAAAAGCTCGTCTTGTCGCCCTCCTCTTTCGCAAAGTCAAAATGGCTTTTAAAGGTGTTATCAAAAAATATCCCATAGCTCACCTCTTCATTTATCCCAATATAAAACGGTATGGTACGGTATAATGGTTGTTCACCTTTGCCAAAGGAATATGCGTCTGTGTTCCAGTTTACGAATCTGTGTCCACGAAGATTTAAATCGCTGGATTTATCTCCAAGGCCATAAAAGACCTCCCGGGGTGAACATTTTTTTGTTGCATATACATAATATCCTCCAAAATCAATATTTTCTTCCCAATGCATGGGTCTGAGATCCTCATTGATCGTTTTACCATTAATGTCCTCGAAAGAGATCGTAAAGTCACTTTTTCGGATCACACAGGCCACCGAATTTGTTTCCACCCTATAGCTTTCCTGGTCGTCTTTAAGAGAGAATACTGTGACTTTAAGGTCAGTATGCTCTACCGCATAGGAAAATTCTTCCAGGAAAACACTCTGCGGCGCCAGTTTGATCCTGATGATCTCATCGCTTATTACACGTACCTGGACCTTTGCGCTTCCATCCGAAAAATAAAAATTATTCCCATCCTGCACCACCTCGGTTACAGTATTAAGATACTTTTTGACAATGGGCTCGAGCCCCACAACCGGGTTATTGACATGCTGCATATCACTTTCCAGGTCATTGATATCGAGTATGGCTAATTCCGGGTCCTTACTTACTTCCATATTTTAGTATTTTATTTGATTAGCACGGCAAAAAAAATTTGATGCCGCTTGCTAAATAGAGATCCCTGAACTCTTAAATGCGCCAGGATTTCATACGGCAAAATAGTAGTTTAGACACATAGTATGAAATAAAATCAATAAATAACAAGTCCCGTACCAAAGCTGGTGACGGGACTCGCCCTTTACCTGAAGATCTTAATTGGCCCTGTGTCCAATAAGTCAGTGGCCTTATTGGTTAAAGCTAAATCCTACATAATACATTCCCCCCATCTGCGGGTTACCATATGATGTGGTATAGTATTTATTCAAAAGATCGGAGGCTCCGATCTTAATCATCGAATTAACAGAAGGGATCTTCAGATTTACCTGGGCATCTACCGTTCCGAAAGAGGGTACTGTTCCTGATGCAAATGAAGAATTCCAGTAGAATGAGTCCTGCCAGCGATAAGATGCGTTGAAGCCCACATTTTTAACCACATTCCGGTTACCCAGGCCCAGGTTATAGCGAACGGTAGGTGTATTGAAATCGTTTATGTAGGTTACCGGAATGTCTCCCAGTTCATTATAGGAAACATTGCCACTTAAGTTGAAATTCCCGAGCATATAATCTATCCCTAAAGCTGCACCGTAAGCCGTAACTTCCCCGGCGGCATTTACAGGAACACCAAACCTGGTAAAGGTTGTTGTTCCTGTCTGCTGCTGGTAAACGTCAACTGCCGTAATAAACTCTTTATAGCGATTAAAATAGCCGTAGGTGTCGATCAGTATTTTGCTGCCAAGCAAGCCTCTGTATCCAAGCTCATACGCCTGAACACTCTCAGGCCGAACACCTTCAGCCTCAAAAGTATAAGTCTGCAATAAAGCAGGATTGGGAGCGCCAGCAGATGCAGAAGCAAGGAATGCCCTATAACTCACATCAGTAAATGGCTTATTGGTATACAGACTATATTTCTGAATGCTAGCCGGTAAACCCCCTATTAAACGGGTTGCTCCTCCCAGCACTGAAAGATCGATGTACTGGTTTTGAGTGGTAGGGTTACGATAACCTGTTTGATAAGATGCACGGATATTATTATTCGGAGCCACAGTAAATACTCCGGTAATTCTTGGAGTAAAGCGGCCTTCAAAATTCATGCTCTTATCGTAACGGCCAGCCAATGTGATCTTCAATTTCTCGGCAAGCTTTTTCCCTACCTGTACAAAACCGCCATACTCGTTGATATCGATCTCCCGGTTAAGGTCATCGAAAATGGTACCTGCAGAATTCAGATCATAAACTCTATAAGAGGCGCCAACCTGAAGCTCTACAGCATCCTTAAGGGCATTTGTGAAATTATACGTACCCTCATAATGCCAAAGGTTTGTCTTATCATCAAATTTTGCTCCCAGAGCCGTAATTGAGCTTAATGTAGTATTAATGATTTTATTCTTCGCGGCTTCGAACTGAGCTGAACCGACCTGGAAACGTCCGACATCAGCTGCATTACGGGCGGCGGTATGAGCCTGGGCATCCGGAAGGCCTGCAGCCCGGGCACCGACGTAATTACCTACATACTGAGGGAACCAGGCGGTATTAAGTTTTGATGTTTCGTTAATATACACTCCGAGGATCGAAGAAATATATGAATCACCTGACCGCTCCTGCGTGGTGTAACCGCGCAACATAAAATCCTGCCCTTTTAACTCAAGCTTGTACTGACCAATACTGAAATTTCTCAGAGAATACCGGTCTGATCCGGTATAAACGGATGTTCCCATACCCCAGTTTGCCTGTGCAATGGCCTCAACCGTATTGCTTAGTTTATAATGGAATGAGTTTGATGTTTTGAATGATCTGGCATCATAATCAACTAAATCTTTCTCTATGTACCCGGTTCTGGAAACTGTCTGATCAGGAATTAAGCCAGCTCGCAGACCAATACTAAATGGAATTGCATTTGTTATCGTCGGTCGCAATGCTAGTGGAAAATTGCCCAAAAAAGCACCGATCTGTGCAGGGGTAGCGTTTACTGGCAGTGTGTTTATTAATGCTACTATATTCGGAATTGCGCCGCCTGTGGCATTGGCGACTCCAATATTGGTCCCGGAAAGCACTGAATTTGCCAAATTCCGCATATTCACACTAACCTCATCACCATAAACATTGATGCCATCATAATTAGGATCAGTGCCTCTTGTTCCAGCCTTCTGGGTGCGGGCATTACGGTCAAAATTCGTATAATTATCAGCTTGCCAGTCCTGCGCTGTCAACAACGAAACATTAGATTTTATGGCGAATTTGTTCCATGCCTTCGCGAACCTGACAGCGGCCTCCTGAAAAGGCTGTGTCCGTTGATTAGGGTCATTTACATGATTAATCCCCGCTTTCAACTGAAAACTTACTCCCTGTGAAGTGTACGGACTTTTAGATGTTAAAAGCATAGTACCATTTATACCTCCGGCTCCATATAAAGCTGAAGATGCACCCGGTAATAACTCTACATTATCCAAATCCAGTTCACTCATGCCGATAATATTACCAACCGAAAAATTCAATCCAGGTGCCTGATTATCCATTCCATCTACATACTGGTTAAAACGGGTATTACCATTAGCGTTAAAGCCACGGGTATTAACAGACTTAAATGTTATACTCTGGGCACTTAACTCTACTCCCTTTAAATTAGTTAATGCATCATAAAAAGAAGGAGATGCTGTCTCACGGATTGCTGCCTGACCAACGCGCTCAATCGAAACCGGTGATTCCAGGATACGCTCAGGAGTACGTGAAGCAGCTACAACCACCTCCTGACCCAGGATTGCCTGTGCTTCCATTGAGATTAAAAGTCCGGGAGAGGAACCATTTATCACCTGTTCAACAGTTTTATATCCTATATAGCTGATAACTATTGTAAAGGGCGTTGGCTCTGAAGTCGACAAGGTGAATCTGCCGTTTTCATTTGTAGATGTTGCTGTTGACTTTCCTTTAACTGTGATGGTAACGCCTGGAAGGGTCTCCCTGGTTAAGTTATCAGTAACAGTCCCGGTAATACTGGTATTTTGCGCAAAAACTAAATGTACAGTCGCTGCTAGTACAATTAATAGGCAAGCTAAACGGGTAAAAATTCTGTTCATAATACTCAGATTAGTTTTAGGTTAATTTAATTGTAATCATAAACATAAGTAGAATATTTCTATTCTGACCACGATTTTCAATTAATTTTTTTATGCTTGCATAGTAAAATATCCCGGTATAAACCCTAGCTTCAGCAATCATAGGTCAAAACTTATGGGCCTTAAATAAAACGTTTCGAAAACACAACAACTTATAGATATATTAATAAGCTTTTAAACAGGTATGAAAATTATTAAAGCTTTACTGTCATCACTAGTGGCCCTGATGCTCGTGATTTCGTTGAACACAAAGTTAGGAGATGTGCCCCCGGCAGGAAAATTCTTTGATCCATTCCGCGGTTTCTGGAAAAATGCAGAAAGTAAAAAGATTAATGCCGAGAGAGCTTTGAAAATCGAAGGATTAAAAGGGACTGTTGAGATTAAGTTCGACGAACGAATGGTTCCCCATATTTTCGCTGATAATAATTACGATCTGTATTTTGCTCAGGGTTACATCACTGCAAAAGACAGGCTTTGGCAAATGGACTTCCAGACACGTTTTGCTGCAGGCAGGCTTTCTGAAGTGGTTGGGCCTAAAGCAATTGAGCTTGACCGTTATCAGCGACGAATGGGCATGTCCTACGGTGCAGAGAATATGGTCAAAGTGATGATGAAGGACCCCGAAATAAAAGCGGGCTTGGAAGCTTATGCCGCCGGGGTTAATGCGTACATCCATTCTTTAAAACCGGGAGATTATCCTATTGAATTTAAGCTTTTAAACTACATGCCTGAAGACTGGCAGCCTATAAACTCGGCCTTGTTATTAAAACTGATGTCGGCTACCCTTGCCGGGGGATCTAATGAGTTTTACATGAGTAATATTCTCAATAAATACGGTCCGGAGGTTACTAAAGATCTGTTTCCGGACTATCCGTTCCGCGAAGATCCTATAATTCCGGAAGGTACTAAATGGGATTTCAAGCCATTGCCTTTGCCGCCGGCACCAGTTATTTTAGGGAAGAACACGACTGCTTACCAGGTGAAAACGCGGGAACTTGAAGAAGGCATCGGAAGCAACAACTGGGCTGTTTCCGGGGCAAAGTCGGCCAGCGGCTACCCGCTCCTGGCAAATGATCCTCATCTGGATATCACGCTTCCGGCTATATGGTACCAGATCCAGTTGGCTTCCGGAGGAATGAATGTTTGTGGAGTATCAATTCCCGGCGCGCCGGGTGTAATTATCGGCTTTAACAAGGATGCTGCCTGGGGTGTGACCAATGTGGGTGCAGATGTGCTCGACTGGTACACTATAAAATTTAAAGACGATTCAAAAAAAGAATACTGGTATGACAACAAGTGGAACCCGGTGAAGATCAGGGTGGAAACTATCACGGTAAAAGGCGGAAAAACTGTTACCGATAGCGTCTTTTATACACACCACGGACCTGTGGTATATACTTCGGAACAAAGGCCTGATAATTTTTCTAAAATAAATAATATCCCAACGGGACATGCTTTGCGCTGGGTTGCGCATGACGGATCAAATGATGTCAGAACATTTCTGATGCTGAACCGGGCAAAGAACTACGCCGACTATCGAAAAGCGTTGACATACTATTCAGCGCCCGCACAAAACTTCGTTTTTGCCAGTGTAGAAAATGACATCGCAATAACCCCAAATGGATATTTTCCGTTGAAATGGAAAGGTCAGGGAAAATTTCTTTTAGATGGTTCTGATCCTGCAAACGACTGGCACGGCCGCATCCCGGCAGAACAGAACCCTACCGTAAAAAACCCTCCAAGGAACTTTGTCAGTTCGGCCAATGAATCCCTGACGGATCAATCTTATCCATATTATATCAACTGGGAGTTTGCTCCATACGAAAGAGCGCGTCGCATCAATACAAGGCTTGCTGTGATGACGCGGGCGAATGTAGACAGCCTTCGAAATATGCAAAATGACAATTACAGCATACTTGCTGAAAATATCCTGCCGGTGCTTGTCAGTCTCGTCGATTCGGAAAAATTAAATGCAAGTGAGAGAGAAGGTTATGATATTGTGAGCAAGTGGAACAAATTTTTCAATGCCGATGAAATAGGAGCAAGTATTTTCGAGCTTTGGCATAAAAATCTCGCTAAACAGATGTGGGAGGATGATCTGGGCGATCCTAAAGTGCCGATGCGCTATCCGTCACGGGACAGAAATGTGGAGCTATTCCTGAATGAACCGGATTCTCACTGGTTCGACAATGTGCATACTGCCGGGAAAGAAACCCGGTCTGATCTGGTTAACGCTGCATTTAAATTTGCTATTGACAGCCTGGAGAGAAAGTATGGCCCTGTAGATACGGACTGGCAATGGGGAAACCTGAAACATACTTTTGTTCCGCATTTGGCTAAAGTTGCGGGTTTCGGATCAAAGTTCTTAAATAATGGGGGGTCTAAATCTGCCGTAAATGCAATGAGTGAGAATAACGGTCCGTCCTGGCGGATGATCGTAGCGCTTGGCAAGGATGTAAAAGCGTATGGCGTATTTCCAGGAGGGCAATCCGGAAATCCCGGTAGTCCATACTACGATGATATGATCATTACCTGGTCTGAAGGAAAGCTGAATGAGCTTATCTACCTGAAATCAAAGGACGATAAGCAGAAAGGCATCATCTCTACCTGGAAGCTTGCGAAAAGTTAATAATCGTATTTTAATGCTCAAATAATTAACACGTTAAAATTACAGCTATGCTATTCTTGATAATCCTGGCTATTTGCTTTGTTTTCCAATTATTTCTACCCTGGTGGATTATCGCCCCCTTAGCTTTTGGGGCCGCATTCTGGAAGGCCAGAAGCGGAGGGCACGCTTTCAGATCTGGTTTTTTTGCCGTATTCAGCTTATGGATTGCCGTTGCTTCGTTTTATTCGCTGCGAAACGGCAATATATTGGCAAACCGCGTTGGTTCTCTGTTAAACCTGCCTGAAACTACGATTAACTGGGCCATTGTCTTGCTGATTACAGGCATTATCGGAGGACTTGCATCCGGGTTTTGTGGACTTGCAGGGTACTATTTCCGGCAAGCCCTGGTGGTCCCCGAAAAAGCCCGGGGCTAATTTAAATCTTCAAATTGTATCTTTGAGGGTGCACAATATAAGTCCAGACCGTATTTTTTCTATTCGGAATGACCAGGAATTTCAAAATCTGGCTTTGGAAATATTCTACTATCAGACCCTGAACTGTAAAGTTTATTCAAGCTTCGTTCGAAATTTAGGCATTGAGCCTGACAAGGTTAAAAATGTCAATAACATACCCTTCCTACCTATTGAATTTTTCAAAACCCATCTGATAGTTAGCGGTTCCGGTAAGCCCGGGGAGATCTTTACCAGCTCAGGAACCACCGGATTTGCACAAAGCAGGCATGCAGTCCTGAATATTGATCTTTATGTTAAAAGCTTCAGAACAGCTTTGGATATTTTTTATAGCGATTTCAAAAAATATGCTGTTTTAGCCCTTCTTCCTTCCTATCTTGAACGGGATGGCTCATCCTTAATTTATATGGTTAATGAGCTGATCTCGCTGAGTAAGAATGACCAAAGCGGTTATTTCCTGTATGAACATAAAGCACTCAATGATACACTGATTGCCCTTAAGAATTCAGGAACTCCGACTATCCTCATCGGCGTAACTTATGCCCTTCTGGATTTCGCAGAAAGCCATGCAATGGAATTTCCTGAATTAATTGTAATGGAGACCGGAGGTATGAAAGGAAAGCGCAGGGAGATGGTTCGCGACGAGCTTCATGAAATACTATGCTCAGGTTTCGGAGTACCCCTGATCCATTCAGAGTATGGAATGACGGAACTGCTGTCGCAAGCGTACTCAAAAGGAGCCGGAATTTTCCATTGCCCGCCATGGATGAAGGTTTTCACCCGGGACATTAACGATCCGCTTCAATTGTCGGGTAACGATCAAACCGGCGGCTTGAACGTAATCGACCTGGCCAATATCAACTCCTGCTCATTTATAGCCACACAAGATCTTGGAAAGACATTTAGCAATGGAACATTCGAAGTACTCGGCCGCTTTGACAATAGTGATATACGGGGGTGTAATTTGTTGGTGCAATAAAGGAGTTGAAAGTTAAACCTTCAACTTCCACCCTTCCCTGTATTCCCGCTTCACAAACTGGTTAGCCGCGTCGAAATTGGTGATCTTCATATTCGGGCCATCCCATAAAAGTTTCTTATAGCGTCCAGGATAACGGAAGTTATTTCCATTAGGGGTGCGGATATCATAGCCACGGATAGCCAAATTTCCCATCAATAATGCTTCTGTCAGAGGACCGGCTATTGAAAAGTCAGAACTCAGCTCCATTTTTCCATAACCGGCAATCGCCGCATCAACCCATTGGGTATAGTGGCCTGCTTCTTCTCCCGGAACGCGTGCTAAAGTCATAGGAACGTTAACCTCCTGCATTCTTGTTAAAGGCAATAACCTTGGATTTTTGCCATAGGTATCGCAAAGCATTTTGCCCTTTGTACCAATAAATAAAACACCATTTCCACCATCGCCGAAAGCTTCATCCGGTCCCAGTTCAACAGGTCTTTCCGGCTGAATTCCACCATCCATCCAATGTAACTTAACCGGGGCGCCGCCTTGCTTCGCAGAGTTGAACGTCATGGTAACATGTGAAGATGGAGGGCAGCTTTCAGGGAAGTAACCACGCTTGAATTCATCGACATATACACTACCTACACTGCACTCTACATCGGTAGGATATTTTAATCCTAAAGCCCTGAAAGGGGCGTCCACCAGGTGGCAGCCCATATCTCCGAGGGCCCCCGTTCCATAATCCCACCAGCCCCTCCAGTTAAAAGGTACCAGCTTATTCACATAATCAGTTTGGGGGGCCGTGCCCAGCCACAAGTTCCAGTCCAGCTCTTTGGGCACTTCCGTTTTCGTAGCAGGCCATGCAATTCCTTGTGGCCAGACCGGTCTGTCGGTCCAGCAATAAACCGTGTGCACTTCACCGATAGTACCTGCATTATACCATTCCATAAGTCTCCTGGTACCATCACCTGAAGAACCCTGGTTTCCCATTTGGGTGACTACCTTATACCTTTTAGCTGCCTCCGTTAATATCCTGGCTTCGTATATATCATGGGTTAAAGGTTTCTGAACGTACACATGCTTTTTGAGCTGCATAGCGCCAAGGGTAATGATGGCATGGTTATGATCTGGCGTTGACACCGATACGGCATCGAAGTTTTTATGCTCTTTATCGAACATTTCCCTCCAGTCTTTGTAGTATTTGGCTTTAGGGAATGCCTTTATAGAATTAGCGGCGCGTCTGTCATCTACATCGCATAGGTAGGCAATGTCTGCTTTGCCCCCCTTGGCGAACCCGGTCAAATCACTTGCACCTTTCCCTCCAACGCCTACACCGGCCACAATCAACCGATCGCTGGGTGCGAGAAAACCTTTACCACCAAGCACATGCCGGGGCACGATCATAAAACCAGCCGCTGCAATGGTTGCTGCCTTAACGAAATCTCTTCTCGAAGATTTAGCACTATTGTTTTCTTTTTTCATTTGCATGTATATAATTGTTCTTTATAAGTAATCAGGCATTTGCCCATAAACGGTCGCCCTTTTTATAAGGCATATCGCCGTCATAACTCCCGGGGCTTTCTATATATCGAAGGGCCTTTGTCGACCCGATCTCTGACGTGAAAAATCCTAATAAAGTGAGCTCTTTCACCATCCTAAAATAATGGGACGGCTGTTCCGGTGTCTTCGCTGTCATGTATGCTTTTTGCAAAGCATCCATTTTTACAAAGAGTTTAGTGCGTTCTTCAGGAGTACATTCCATGAAATTCTTTCCAGTCTCCTCCTTGCATCGTTTTTCAAGTCTTTTAATGCCTTCCCGGAATATACCCTGATCGTTCGCTGTATAGCAGTCTTTAACCATCACAGCCATAAACTCACCCACTTTCGCATCCTTTGCTCCTGGCGTACTGGTTTTAGGCAAGATGGTTTCCCCCATCTCATTTAGTAAAGCTATGGTTTCTGTATCAAAAAAATCTTTTACCTGTTCAGTACTGGATTTACACCCAGTTTCAAGGAAAATACCCGCTCCGATAACGGTGCCACCCAAAATCCAGCTTACCTGGGCTATTGCTTCTCTTCTGTCCATGATCCTTAAATTAAATATTTCCTTTTTTTAATTCTGAAACGGCATGATCAACAGCCCGTGCAGTCATAGCCATGTAGGTCAACGATGGATTTTGGCAAGCGGCGGAGGTCATTGCCGCTCCATCTGTAACGTATACATTGGTAGCATCCCAAACCTGGTTGAATTTATTGAGCACCGAAGTTTTAGGATCTCTTCCCATGCGTGCAGTGCCCATCTCGTGGATACCCATGCCGAGGCTGTAGCCATTATCAAATGTTTTAACATTTTTCAATCCCGCTGCTTCAAGCATTTCTTTTGCGTCTTCAGTCATATCTTTTCGCATTTTCAGCTCATTGTCTTTGATCTCAGCATCAATTGCCAGAACATTCAGGCCCCACTTATCTTTTTTGGTTTTATCGAGGCTCACTTTGTTTTCATGATATGGAAGTGTTTCTCCGAAAGCTGTAATTCCCATATTCCATTCTCCCGGTTCACATAAAGCATCCTTGTAGTCACCTCCTATGCTCATTTCTGCTACATTCCTGCCCCACCCTTCCCGGCTTGCAGAGCCCTGGTAGCCGAACCCGCGCAGGTAATCACGTTTTTCATTTCCTAAATTCCGGAACCTTGGAACGTAAATCCCATTAGCGCGGCGGCCATAATAATATTTATCATCATAACCCTCAGCCTGGCCGGAAGCCCCAAGACGGAAATGATGGTCCATTAAGTTATGTCCAAGCTCGCCGCTGCTGCTGCCTAAGCCGCCATCCCAGATATCTGTCGCAGAATTCATCAGGATCCAGGTTGAATTTAAGGCTGAAGCGTTCAGGAATATCACTTTAGCGAAATACTCATAGGTCTGATTGGTCTCCGCATCCAGAACTTCAACCCCTTTAGCCTTTTTGGTGTCTTTATCGTAAAGTATCCTGGTTACTATAGAAAACGGGCGGAGTGTTAAGTTACCCGTGGCTACAGCGGCAGGTAAAGTGGAAGATTGGGTGCTGAAATATGCTCCGAAAGGGCATCCCAAAGAACATTTATTACGATACTGGCAGCTGGAACGGTTTTGAATCGGATTGGTAATGTTCGCAGTCCTTCCCATCACCATGTTCCGTCTTCCCTGGTAATGCGCCTTGATTCGTGCCGAAACATCTTTCTCTACCACGTTCATCTCCATC
>JBBJNR010000061.1:0-20928 GCA_037719315.1 Daejeonella sp. | reverse complement strand
AGTGCTGTGAGAGGCTTGGGCTGAAATGCCCTTGCCTACTCGACTTTGATAATTAGCAAATTGAATTCATTAACTATCGGATCTGTTAGTTCAAATGACATCTTGCTTACATGCCTAATTGCCAAATTTGCTCATTTTCTAATTACTTAATGATCAGGATTGGAATATTCACGTTATGTCTGACAGTCTCCACCGTGGTTCCAAAAATCAGGTCACTGATGCCTTTGTGTCCATGAGCTCCCATTACCAGCAGATCGAGTTCTTTGATCTTTACAATCTGGGATATTGCTTTAGCGGCAACCCCATAGCCAATCGCAATCTCAGCATGATAGCCCAGCTCAATTAAATTCAGTTTGTATTTTTCGAGATTGTCTGTGTCACTCTGGGTTTCGTGGTCCATTACCTTTTCACCATGAAACCGCGCACCTGCAGTTTCTACAATATGGATCAGATAATACTCCGCGCCCTTTCCGCCCTGGATAAGTGCATGTCGTATGGTATTGAGGTCGTTTTTCGAAAAATCTACCGTAATACCGATCACATGGTATTGAATATGATCAATATTGCCGATTTCCAAAGCCCGGCCATGAGGAACATTGGATGCTGATCTGTCCTGTTTTCTAAAGAAAGGCGAAAGGAACACATATAAAAGTAGCATGCTTACAACGATGATAACTGGAATAACAAATAAATAAATGACCCATACATTCTCACCACCGCTCATCCATGTTCCTACCTCCTGGAAAACAAGCTTTACATTCAAAGAAACAATGATCAGGGCGCTTATCCAGGCTAGAATTTTCACCCATGGCTTTATTGCATACTCCTTCATTCTTCTGCTGTCGGAGTTAAAGTGGATCAGCGGGATTATGGCAAACCCCAGTTGGAGGCTTAATACTACCTGGCTAAGAACGAGGAGGCCTCCCAGGGCGCTTTCGCCAAAATAAAGTATAGTAAAAAACGCTGGTATGATCGCGAGTAAGCGTGTAAGCAAGCGTCTTATCCACGGCTGGATCCGTAAATTTAAATGCCCCTCCATAACGATCTGTCCGGCAAGCGTACCTGTTATCGTAGAGCTTTGCCCGGATGCAATTAATGCAACAGCAAATAGGGTGGGTGCAAGGGAGCCGAAAATATTATCGAGCAATTTATAGGCATCCTGTATCTCTGCAACTTCATACAAGCCGTTTTTGTAAAAAGCTGTGGCAGCCAATATGAGGATTGCAGCATTTACAAAAAATGCCAGGTTAAGAGCAATAGTGGTATCTATTAAATTGAATTTGAGAGCTTCTTTTATTCCTTTACCCGTACGTTCTATCTTTCTGGTCTGGACAAGTGAAGAGTGGAGGTATAGATTATGAGGCATTACCGTAGCTCCAATTATTCCTATTGCAATATATAATGCATTTCCGGATAAAATAGAAGGCTTAAATCCCGAGATTACTTCACCGAGTAACGGCTTGACAATAAACATTTCTGTCAGGAAAGACACCCCGACAATGAAAACCATTGATACAATGAAGACTTCCATTATCCTCATGCCCTTGTTCATCAAAAAGAGCAATAGGAAAGTATCCAGGATAGTAATTGAAATCCCCCAGATCAGCGGCAGACCGAATAATAAATTCAATCCGATAGCCATACCAATAATCTCGGCCAGATCGCATGCTATGATCGCGATCTGGGCCAGAATATACAGGGGATAGTTAACGTATTTCGGATAGGCATTTCGCGATGCCTGGGCAAGATCAAGGCCCCTGACAATTCCAAGCCGGGCGCTCAAGGATTGCAGAAGCAATGCGATCAGGTTTGACATCAGCAATACCCAGATCAACTGGTACCCGAACTGGCTGCCGCCCGCTATATCTGTTGCCCAGTTTCCGGGGTCCATATATCCCACGCTAACGAGATAAGCGGGGCCGATAAAAGCCATTAATTTTCTCCAGCCGGTTTTCCCGGATGTGATTACTGAACCATGTACTTCACTTAATGATTCGTCGTTTTTACTCATATTATTACAAGGATATTTTTCGCAACTTCTCTGCTGATGGTTCTCTCATTTTTGCTATCCAGGGACAACATAATAGATCCGTCAAATTCTATAAGTTCCGTAATCATAATTTTGGTGCCCAATGTAAGCCCAAGTTTTTCGAGATGTTTTAAAAAAACAGATGAATGCTCATTAACGCCTGAAATAGTTCCGGCCTGGCCTAGTTTCATGTCCGAAACTTTCACGTGTTTTTTGTGCTTAAAATTCCCGGTTCTGTCCGGTATCGGGTCGCCGTGAGGATCTGCAGCCGGTTTTCCGAGGAAGTCGTCAAGCCTGTCAATAAGCATTGTGGAATTAATATGCTCCAGTTCTTCAGCTATGTCATGTACTTCATCCCATTTAAAGCCAAGATTTTCCACCAGAAATACCTCCCACAACCTGTGTTTTCTGATGATGTGAACTGCCGCATTCAAGCCCGTGTCTGTGAGGGTGACTCCCCGGTATTTTATATAATTAATTAATTTTTTATCAGCCAGCTTTTTAAGCATGTCTGTAACAGATGCGGCTTTGGTGTTGGTGACTTCTGCAATTCCATTGGTACTGACGACGGCATTGTTGCCTTCACTCAAATGATAAATTGCCTTAAGATAATTTTCTTCCGTAAACGAATTCATATATGTAAATTAAGCAAATCTAATTAAAAATTTAGAGTAATCTAAATTTTATTTAAAAATATATGCGATAATTATTGTCATTTTTAAAAATAAAATTTGGTCAATCTTTAAAAAGCCTTAGTTTTGGAGTACTATGGCTCTAGAACTTGATAAGATAGATCTCAGAATTCTTAAAATTCTGCAGGAAAATGGACGCATTACAAATTTGCAGTTATCACATGAAGTAGGCTTATCTCCGGCGCCCACTCTCGAGCGTGTGAGAAAGCTGGAACAGGCTAAGTTTATCAAAAGCTATCATGCACTTGTTGATGAAGAATTATTGGGCCTTGGAATCAAAACTTTTATCCAGATCCAGCTTGATTTCCATAAAAACAATACCATTCAGGTGTTTCTTGAAGAGATCGCTGCGATAAAGGAAATCACTGAATGTCATCATGTGACCGGTCAGTGCGATTTTCTCCTAAAGGTTTATGTGAAGGATATCAAATCTTACGAGCGTGTTATCATGGACAAGATCAGTAAGATCAGCGTGGTTAAAACTTTCCAGACCATGATGATCATGTCAACGAATAAGAAGGAGCCGGCCGTACCGTTGGAATACTAATTTGCTCATTTACTCAATTCCTAATAAACCTCCCAATCTATCTCCTTCTCCCCATTGCTCTTCAAGATTTCATTCGTTTTCTTAAAATGATCATTTCCAAAAAATCCGGTATGCGCTGAAAAGGGCGAAGGGTGCGCCGACATCAGGACGTGATGTTTATTCTTATCGATCAGATCTGCTTTCGCTTGTGCGTATTTACCCCACAGAAGAAATATAATACCCGACCGCTCATCTGATAATGACCGGATCACTTTATCCGTAAAGGTCTCCCATCCTTGTTTCTGGTGTGACCCTGCGTTATTTGCTTCGACAGTTAATGTAGCGTTTAATAATAGGACCCCTTGATCCGCCCACTGTGTAAGCTCTCCGTGCGGGGGATACTTGAAATCTTTAAACTCGGCCTGCAGCTCCTTGAAAATGTTTTGAAGAGAAGGAGGAAATGCAACCCCTTTCTGTACTGAGAATGATAACCCGTGGGCTTGATTCGGACCGTGATAAGGATCCTGTCCCAGGATGACAACTTTTACTTTTTTAAAGGGTGTATGTTCGAAGGCATTAAAGATAAATTTGCCGGCAGGGTATAATGTCCGTCCTCCAGATTTTGCCTGCTGAAGAAAGACACGAAGGTTTTTCATGTAATCTTTTTCGAATTCGTCCTTCAGGACTTCCCACCAGCTTTCTTCCAGTTGCACTGACATATTTCTTTGATAGATATTGGTTAAACGTTTAAATAAACGGATATTTGCAACAAATTTAACAGATAACAAGATAATGCCTAATTTCATAAGATTGATAATTGCAGCAATAGTATTGGGTTCAGCAGTAACATTAATGGTATTTGGATATTGGGGATGGGGAATACCTTTGGTCTTCGTAGCCATTTTGATAGGAGTTACTTTTCTCTTTAATGAGAATATGCTTATTGCACAGTATTTTTTACGAAAAGATAATATGGATAAGGCGGGTTCCTGGCTCGCCCGCATCAGCAATTATGAGACTCAATTGTTCAAAGGGCAACATGGGTATTATAACCTGCTAATAGGACTTATCGAATCCAGAAAAGCCCCCCTGCAGTCAGAAAAATATTTTAAGCGGGCTATCAGCCTGGGTATGACAATGGATCACAATATTGCTCTGGCTAAGCTTAGCCTTGCAGGTATCGCCATGGCAAAAAGGAACAAACGTGAAGCTACTCTTTACCTCCAGGAAGCTAAGAAAGCTGATAAGAATAAATTGCTTGCTGACCAGATAAAAATGATGAAAGATCAGATGGGACAGATGGACAGGACGGTTGTGCAGAAAAGAGGAACCGGCAGGAGATTTTAGAAAGTGGAAAGTGGAAAGTTGAAAGGATTTCAGACCCCAGACATCCGATCTAAACGTCATTTATCCCTCAAATCATCGAACCGAAGTTCACGGTCGCTCGAAACATTCCGGCTGATCAGATCATCAGATTCTTCCATAGTCCTTGAGCTAAAAAAGAATTGTTCTGTCTGTATCCGCTTTAACAGTTGATGGATAAAGGAAAGATTGAAATCTTCCCTGGACAATTTGATCAGGTACTCCTGATCTGTTATTTCTAAGCTTGAGTTTTTCATGGTATTAATCATATAAAACAAAAATAATAAAGGCCACCGTACTATCTGTAAAGCGGCCTTTATCAATATGTTATACTTGTGTTAATTAAACCATTCCATTACACTCTCTTTTGAAGGCATCATAATTTCAAGCTTCATTTTTTTACGCATTCCCCCAAGGTCATTAAATACCTTATTAGGATTCCCTGCCCTCAGTTCTTCAGCAGTTTTAAAGCCCATTTTATTTAAAACCGGGATCCATTCCGCGGGAATTCCCAGTTCCGTAAATTCGTCGGAAGAAATATTTTTTGCCTTTTTTTCCGGTCTCATCTGGGGGAAAAATAATACCTCCTGGATGGTGCTTTGATCGGTCATAAGCATAACAAGTCGATCTATTCCTATCCCAAGTCCCGATGTAGGAGGCATTCCATACTCCAATGCCCTCAGGAAATCATCATCCATAGCCATAGCTTCTTCATCTCCGCGGCCAGCTAATAAGAGCTGTTCTTCGAGGCGCTCCCGCTGATCGATAGGATCATTCAATTCGGTATAGGCATTAGCGATCTCCTTGCCCATTACAAATAGCTCAAAACGCTCTACCAGCCCTTCCACACTGCGGTGTTTTTTCGCAAGAGGGGTCATTTCGATGGGATAATCAGTGATGTAAGTAGGCTGAATTAAGTACTCTTCGACCTTTTCGCTAAAAATTTCGTCAATCAGCTTGCCTCTGCCCATGGTAGGATCTAACTTGATATCAAGCTCTTTACAGGTATTGCGTAAGGCTGTTTCATCCATGGATGAAACATCAATTCCTGTATATTTCTTAATTGAGTTGTACATGGAGATCTTCTCATAGGGACCCGCAAAATCAATCTCGTGCTCTCCAACTTTTACTAACGCCTGACCATGGATCGCGACCGCAACCTTTTCAAGACACTCTTCAACCATGGCCATCATCCAGATATAGTCTTTGTATGCCACATAGATCTCCATGGATGTAAACTCAGGATTATGGGTGCGGTCCATGCCTTCATTCCTGAACATTTTCCCAAATTCATAAACCCCGTCGAATCCTGCTACAATCAGTCTTTTCAGGTATAATTCATTAGCTATCCGGAGGAAAAGCGGCATATCAAGCGCATTATGATGGGTCTTAAAGGGCCGTGCTGCTGCGCCACCATGAACGGGCTGCAGGATGGGCGTTTCAACTTCTATCCATCCCTGGTCGTCAAAATAGCCGCGCATAGTATTAATAACCTTGGAGCGGCTCATGAAAATCTTTTTAAATTCCGGATTGACAGTGAGGTCTACATAACGTTGTCTGTAGCGTAATTCCGGATCCGTAAAGCCATCGTAAATATTTCCGTCGTCATCACGTTTAACAATAGGAAGGGGTTTAAGCGACTTTGACAGGATCTTCATCTGGCTTACGTGAATGGATATTTCTCCTGTTTTTGTAGTAAATACATACCCGGTAACCCCGATAAAGTCTCCGATGTCGAGAAGTTTTTTAAAGACTGTATTATAAAGTGTTTTATCTTCACCGGGACAAATCTCATCCCTGTTAATATAGGCCTGAATACGGCCGGTTGAGTCCTGCAGCTCCGCAAATGAAGCGCTGCCCATAATCCTGCGGCTCATTATCCTGCCAGCAAACCGGATACTTTTATAGAAAGTTTTATCGCGCTCGTAGTTCTCCTTAATATCCTGCGCGTTCACATTTACCTCAAACGCCTCGGGAGGGTAGGGGTCGATCCCCAGTTTACGAAGTTCAGCCATCGCCTCACGGCGTAAAATTTCCTGTTCAGATAATCCAATGCTCATTTTATACTAGAATTTGGAGCAAAAATAGGAAAAAGGAGTTGTACGTTGTACGTTTTACGTTATACGTTTTTGAAAATTTTAGATTGCTACATATTTTTATTTTCTAATACTAAGATTGCTCCTTTCGGCTGGCAAGAATACGTATAACTTAAAACTTTATGCCTCTGGCAACAAGACGTACAACGTACTACGTACAACTCACTCCGTTTCCTGCAAATACATCTCATCAATCTCCTCCGAATACTTCTTTTCAATAACCTTTCGTTTGGCCTTCATCGTAGGAGTAATTTCACCTTCTTCTATACTGAAAGGGTTACGTTTTACGATAAATGACTTAAGGCGCTCAAATTTGGCTAGTTCCGTTGAATATTTACGAATGTCTTCATCAAGCCAGTCGATGATATTGGGATCCTGTATAAACTGCTCCTTTTGCTGGAAAAATTCTTCTTTGAGATTAAACGTTTCCTGAAGGGTCTCTCGTGATGGGGTGATAATAGCTGTGACATATTCTCGTTTATCACCAATAAGGAAAATCTGTTCGATTTTCGGGCTTTTTAAATAGGTGTTCTCGACAGGTGTCGGATAGATATTTTTGCCATATGCATTGACAAGCATGTTTTTTATCCTGTCTGTAATCTGCAAATTTCCCTGGTAAAAACGACCCACATCACCGGTATGGAACCAACCATCTTTATCGATAACTTCTGACGTTTCCACGGGCTTCTTCCAATAGCCCTTCATAACGCAATGGCCTCTAACCACAACTTCTCCTTCAGCACATTCAAAGTTTTCATCAAATGTGTTATGTGTTTGAATGCTGATCATTTCTTTGCTTTCCACATCTTGTATGCCTACTTCAATTCCCGGAATAATGCGTCCTACCGTGCCGTAAATCTGGCGGTGATATTCAGTAACAGACATCACAGGGGAAGTTTCCGTCAGTCCGAACCCTTCCAGGATCTTGATGCCAAGGTTCCCGAAAAACTCACCTACATTTTTAGGGAGCGCTGCCCCCCCCGAAATCATGAATTTTAGTCGGCCGCCCGTCTTTTCTTTTATCTTGCTGAAAACCAGCTTTTCGGCAATGTTTTGACGCAGGCTCAGGATTATGCCCGGATCTTTCCCCGACTCTTTAACTTCACGATATTCTTTGCCTGTCGCGATGGCCCAGAGGAATATTTTTGCTTTCAAACCGTCGCCTGCTGTACCATTCTTCATCGCTTTATCATGGATTCGCTCCAGCAAACGGGGAACACAGCTCATGACGGTCGGCTTCACCTCAGCCATGTTCTTTGCCAGCAGCTCTAGGCTCTGAGCAAAAGCTATTTGTGAGCCCTTAGCGCAGCAAACGTGATATGTTGCCGTACGCTCAAATACGTGTGAGAGCGGCAGAAATGACAGAAATAGATCACTTTCATCTATTACTGGTATCTGATCCAGGCAAACCTTTACATTTTGCACAAAATTCGAATGTGTCAGCATTACCCCTTTCGGAGTGCCGGTAGTTCCAGACGTGTAAATAAGAGAAGAAATATCAGAAGGAAGTATATCTTTTCGTATCAGATCAATTTGCTTTCTATATCGTTCAAGGCAGTTTTTGCCCTCTTCGATCAGGCTATTAAAGCTGATGACACCCGCGTTAAGCTCTAATCCCGCGATGAATTTTTCATAACCTTCGAACACAGGAATAATGCGTTCAAGATCAGGGCAATTATTAGCGATCTTGATGATCTTCCGGAACAGAAATGGGTTGCCTGCAAGGAGTGTCTTTGTTCCCGAATCCTTCAGAATATATTCAATTTCCGTCTCCGATAAGGTCGGATATATGGATACATTAACTCCTCCGATCTGCTGAATGGCCTGATCATAATACACCCAATCCACAGAATTTTCTATGATAAGACCAAGCCGGTCGCCTTTCGAAATGCCCATCTCCAAAAAATAGCTTGAAATGGCATCTGCTCTATGCAAAACTTCTTTGTAGCTAATCTCAGCCCATATATCGCCCACCTTATATAATAAAAAGGTATGGTTTTCATCGTGAACGTAACTGACCACATCCCTCAGTAAAGACGGGATGGTAGTGGACTCTGTTATTGGATTCATTTTGAGGATTTGGGATATATATTTAACAAGTATACAGATTACCTGTAAAATAATAAAGCCCCGGATTTAATCCGGAGCCTTATTATTTTTATTGAGGTTCTGGAATAACCTCCAAATTATATAAGTATTTAAACTGAGAAACTTTCGCCGCAACCGCAGGTTCGGGTGGCATTAGGATTATGAAAGTTAAAGCCTTTCCCATTTAACCCATCAGAGAAATCAAGTTCTGTACCAGCCAGGTAAAGAAAAGATTTCATATCAAGAGCCAGGCGAACGCCCTGATCTTCAAAAAACTGATCTCCGGGTTTCTCTTCGTTATCGAAATCCATCTTATAGGATAACCCTGAACATCCTCCTCCCTGAACAGAAACGCGCAGAAAATAGCCGCTATCCAGTCCATTCTCCTGCATCAACTGCTCAACTTTGCTTTTTGCTTTTTCTGTTACGGTTACCATGTTATTAATAATTGCATTTACCGTATTAGTGGTGCGATTTAGCCACTTCCAACGCTTCAAATCCGTTTTTAACACGGTAATCATTGATCGCCGCTTTGATCGCATCTTCAGCAAGTACTGAACAGTGGATCTTAACCGGCGGAAGAGCAAGTTCTTCTACGATATCCATGTTATCGATCTTCATTGCATCATCGATGGATTTCCCTTTTAACCACTCTGTTGCCAGTGACGATGACGCTATCGCTGAGCCACATCCAAAGGTTTTGAATTTCGCATCGGTGATCATATGGTTTTCATCTACCTGGATCTGCAGCCGCATTACGTCGCCGCATTCAGGTGCCCCAACTAATCCGGTGCCAACGCTGTTGTTGTTTTTGTCCAATGTACCAACGTTGCGCGGATGAGTGTAGTGGTCTATTACTTTTTCTGAGTATGCCATTGTTTTGGGTTTAGTGCCCGGATTAACGGGATTATTTATTTTAATGTTTTTATCTAATCAATTTTGATTTGTTACCTGCCAGTTGCCAGTTACGAGGCTGGATAGCTAGCTAAGCGTGTTTTGCACGTACTACGTAAAACGTATGACGTTTAGTGTTCTGCCCACTCAATCTTATCCAGATCAATCCCTTCTTTAAACATTTCCCAAAGAGGAGAAAGATCACGCAGGTGGTTGACTGCCTTCCTGGTTTGCTCAACTGCAAAATCGACTTCTTCTTCAGTCGTGAAACGACCTAATCCGAAACGGATAGATGAATGCGCAAGGTCATCAGATAAGCCGAGGCTCTTTAAAACATAAGACGGCTCCAGGGACGCTGAGGTACATGCAGAACCTGAAGATACTGCCAGATCTTTCATAGCCATCATTAACCCTTCACCTTCAACATATTTGAAAGATATATTGGCCACATGCGGTAAACGATGCTCAGTATTACCATTCACATAACTTTCTTCCATCGTAGTTAAAGAAGCTTGCAATTTATCGCGTAAAGCAGAAAGGCGTATTGCTTCTGAATCCATTTCCAGGCGGCAAAGCTCACAGGCTTTCCCCAATCCCACAATTCCGGGAACATTCAAAGTGCCTGAACGCATCCCACGCTCATGGCCGCCACCGTCCATTTGAGCCGTTACTTTAACCCTTGGATTCTTGCGCCGTACATAAAGAGCGCCAACACCTTTTGGGCCATACATTTTATGTGCTGAAAAAGCCATCAAGTCTATCCCATCGGCGATCACATCAACAGGGATTTTTCCAACTGCCTGCGTTGCATCGGTCATGAAAAGGGCGCCGTGCTTATGGGTTATTGCAGCAATTTCTTTAACAGGCTGAATCACACCTATCTCATTATTCCCATACATAATGGCAACCAGAATAGTCTTTTCAGTAATAGCCGCTTCAAGCTCACTAAGGTCGATTAATCCATCTTCCTTTACAGGAAGATAGGTAACTTCAGCGCCCAGTTTCTCAACATGCTTGCAGGCGTCAAGAACTGCTTTATGTTCAGTAACGCATGTAATGATGTGGTTACCTTTCTCCTTATACATTTCAAACACACCTTTGATCGCGAGGTTATCAGATTCAGTAGCGCCGGAAGTGAAAATTATTTCTTTTTCGCTGGCGCCAATCAGTTTCGCAACCTGTTCACGTGCATAATCAACCCCTTCTTCTGCAGCCCATCCAAAAGCATGGTTCCGGCTTGCTGCATTACCGAATTTCGCATTAAAATAAGGCAGCATGGCATCAAGAACCCTTGGGTCCATAGGGGTAGTCGCATTGTTATCCAGGTATATCGGCAAATTCATTTTTGTATTTTTATCGTCCGTGATTATTGTAATACAAAGATACTAAATAAAATTTGGAGTAATTATCAAATATCCCTAGGTGTGTATAGATAAAATGGTCATTTTTATGCCATAATAAAGGAATCTATGGATAAGATTGAGCATATCGGCATAGCTGTCAGAGATCTGGGCGAATCGTCCCGCTTGTATGAACGGCTTCTTGGTTATGAGAGTTATAAGCAAGAAAAAGTCGAATCCGAAAATGTGATAACCGGGTTTTTCCGAGTCGGTGAGAGCAAATTAGAATTGTTGCAGGCAAGCTCAGACAAAAGCGCAATAGCTGGCTTTATTGAAAAGCGCGGGGAAGGGGTCCATCATATTGCTTTTGCCGTTGAAAACATCACTCATGAAATGGCACGCCTTAAGGCAGAAGGGTTTCAATTGCTTAGCGATGTCCCTAAAAAAGGCGCTGATAATAAATTAGTTTGTTTTGTACATCCTAAAACTGCCAACGGGGTGTTAATAGAGCTGTGCCAGGAAATTAGCGATCAAATCTAAAAATTTTCTCTTTTCCGGATGGTTTGCCTGTATAAAGTTCGCGGATAATCTCCGCGGCAATTACGCTGAATGTGATTCCATTCCCTCCGTATCCCAGCGCGAAATAGGTGTTGGGGTGATCTTTGTGTTCCCCAATGTAGGGTAATCCATCTTTGGTTTCTCCGAAAACACCGCACCACGTGAAATCTACCTCGAGTTCAATGTCAGGGAAAAGCTTGTGGAATTTTTCCAGGATCTTCTCAGTTTTCCTTTTCATTTTTTTATCCCTGCTCACAGCGCTAGTAAATTTTTCATCCTCGCCGCCTACGATGACGCGATTGTCACTGGTGGTCCGGATATACTGATAAGGCCTTGCTGTTTCCCAGATCAGGCACGTTTCAGGCCAGAGTTTTGAAAGTACAGGGCGGCTGACAAATACGTAGGTGGAATTCAGCCTCATCACCTTTTCTTTAAGAAAGAATTCCGATTCAAAGCCCGGAGAGCAAACCATTTTCTTTGCCGTAATTGTGTTTTTTTTATCAGTGGTGAGGGTTATTTGATTTTTACCGGATCTTACTTTTACGATATCAGTATGGCTATAAACCTCTAGGCCAGACTTTTCCATATGGTACTCAAGGAGATGCCTGGATAACATGTATGCGTCAACCTGCGCTGAACATTTATTGTAGAGAGCGGCCTCGCGGTTTATATTAAAGCGCTTTTTAAGTGAATTTCTACCGAGATATTCTACTGGCAATCCATGTTTTTGCCGGATCTCAAACTCCCTTTTAAGCTTTACAGCATCCGTCGTGGAATCTGCCAGGTATAGACTCGATTTTATTTCGAACCCGCAATCTATTTTCATTTCAGAAATGATTTTTTGAAGGGTAGCAATAGATTCCAGGCATAATTTATAGCTTTCCACCGCATTTGCAGTTCCAACCATATCACAAAGCTCATATAAAAAAACATCAATCTCATACTGAAGCTGGGCAGTGCTTGCGGTAGTACTCCCTGTGCACGCCATACGCTTATCGACGACGATGCACTTAACCCCGGCTTCACATAGAAAGTGGGCTGCCAGGGCCCCGGTAATACCCGAACCAATGATCACTACCTCAGCCTTTTTGTCTTCCTGAAGGGACTTATATTCCTTCATTAACCCGTTTCTGATCAGCCACCACGGAAGGCCTGATTTAAGATCCATATCGTCTATGATTTGTGCCGGTTAAGATAAATGAAAATTTACTTTTCACTAATTGTATTTTATACTATATTTGCCCCTCTTAAAAAGTATTGAAGATGAAAGCTGAATTACATCCCAAAAATTATAGATTAGTTGTGTTTAAAGACATGTCTAATGAATATTCTTTCTTAACGAAATCATGCATTGATACAAAAGAAAGCATCAAATGGGAAGATGGTAACGAATACCCACTTATTAAATTAGAGATTTCACATACGTCTCACCCTTTTTATACCGGTAAAATGAAATTGGTGGATACTGCAGGCCGTATCGACAAATTCCGTTCCCGTTACGAGAAAAAGTAATATTCAGTTAAACATGGCAGGACGTTTTGACATGTAAACCCAAAAGATTATGCTCGGGCTATCTCGTTTCTGGTGATTTCATTAAAAAAATATATTATTGCAAAAGTCCCGCCGTGTAACGCCGGGACTTTTTTTATTTTTGTCCATGGCCATAATTCTTTTTGACGACCAGTTCCGCGATAATCTGAGGCCCCTGATCTTTACGCGGCCAGTTTCAGAGATCAGGGTAGGAATTTTAACAATTGCCGAAAAATGGGAACGGTATCTTCAAACGGAGGTTTCCTATTTGACAGAGACTTACCTGCAGGAGAAATATCCGTTGCATATCGGTGAGAGAAATATCTTTATTAATTCAGCTATCTGCCCAGATAAAGAACTTGCAGAAGCTATATGCGGGATCTCTGAAGGGGACGCCCTTTTTTCAGGGGATATGCTCCTTGCAGTAAATTTAAATGAATCAGGAGCTAAGGAATTCAATGTTCAAAATACGGCTGCATTTCGTAAGCTGCCATATGAAGGGCTGTTTTTTAAAATAGTATTTCCAGAAGACATATTCAAGAACAATGACCTGGAGTTAAGAAAAGACTTTGATTTATTAACGAAAGGGCGTTCGTCTGCAGCTCTAAGCAGTACCAACACTGTTTTGGGAGATCATATTTTTGTTGAAGAAGGCGCTCAGGCAGAATGTTCTACTTTTAACAGTATCACGGGTCCGATCTATTTGGGTAGAAATTCCCAGGTATGGGAGGGTTCGCATATCAGGGGCTCTTTCGCATTATGCGAAAATGCGCTCGTGAAAATGGGAGCTAAAATATACGGTATGACCACCATTGGCCCTGATTCGAAGGTTGGAGGCGAGATCAACAATTCCGTGATCTTTGGAAATTCAGCTAAGGGCCATGAGGGATACCTGGGGAATTCCGTTCTGGGGGAATGGTGCAATATTGGTGCCGACAGCAATAATTCGAATATGAAGAATAACTATGCGGAAGTCCGGCTCTGGGATTATCAAAAAGAAGGCTTTCGCAGCACCGGGTTGCAGTTTTGCGGGTTGATTATGGCTGATCATGCTAAGTGCGGTATCAATACTATGTTTAACACCGGAACGGTTGTAGGAGTTGGCGCAAATGTGTTCGGATCAGGTTTTCCGCGAAATTTTATACCCGATTTTTCCTGGGGAGGCAACCATGGCTTCGAAACCTATGAGTTAAACAAGATGTTCGAAACAGCATCAAAGGTTTATGAGCGGAGAAATATGATATTAGACGATCTAAACAGGGAGATTTTAACCCATGTTTTTGAACTGACAAATAAATACAGAAGACTTTAATCTTAAAGAAATAATTAATCAATAATGAGAAAAAAAATTGTAGCCGGTAATTGGAAAATGAACCTAGATCACACAGCTGGTCTTCAGCTTTTCTCCGAAATCACGCATCTTATCAATGAAGATGTAAGGGGAAACCAGGAAGTGGTTATTTGCCCTCCATTTACACATCTCAGCAGTCTTGCTCAGCTTTTAAAAGCGAATTCAAACATCTCTATTGGGGCCCAAAACTGTCATCAGGCAGATGCCGGAGCTTTTACCGGCGAAATTTCAGCTTCGATGATTAAGTCTGCCGGGTCATCTTATGTAATCATCGGCCACTCCGAGCGAAGGGCATTTTTCTCCGAAAGCGATTCCCTGTTATCTCAAAAGCTTGATGCGGTGTTAAAAAATGATCTTACGCCTATTTTCTGTATAGGAGAAACATTAGAACAACGCAACGGAGGCACTTATTTTGAAGTAATAGAAAGCCAGCTAAAAGACGCCGCTTTTCACCTTTCTGAAGAAAATTTTAAAAAGGTAGTCCTTGCCTATGAACCGGTATGGGCAATTGGTACAGGGCTAACTGCAACACCTGGGCAGGCACAGGAAATTCATGCATTCATACGCAAAAAAATTGCTGAAAGATATAATACAGCTCTGGCAGACGGATTGACGATCCTCTATGGAGGGAGTTGCAATCCCAAAAATGCTGCTGAGCTTTTTGCTCAAAATGATATCGACGGCGGACTTATAGGCGGCGCATCCTTAAAAGCCCGTGACTTTGTAGATATCATCAAAGTCTTTAATGGATAATGGTCTACAAGGAATTTGTCTTCACGATCTCTACAGAAGAAGATTTTCATAAAGATCTTTTGATAAATGCCATGTCTGAGATCGGGTTTGACACATTTGAAGAGCTTGAAAGTGGTTTTAAAGCTTATATCCCATTTGATAAGTTTGATCAGAAAGAACTGGATGCTTTGCTGAAAGATTTTCAGGAAACATTCCAATTCTCATACACCAGCAATGATATCCCTCATCAGAACTGGAATGAAGTGTGGGAGAGCAATTTTGAGCCTCTTTTAATTAATGAAAGATGTTATGTGCGGGCAACTTTTCATGAACCGCATCCGGAATACGAATTTGAAATCGTTGTGGATCCGAAAATGGCTTTCGGAACCGGGCATCATCAAACCACTGCATTGATGATGGAGCTGATGATGGACGAAAATTTTATAGGCAAGAAAGTACTTGATATGGGATGCGGAACTGGCATTCTGGCAATTTTGGCTTCCCAACTAGGCGCTGACAGTGTGGTAGCGATTGATTACGATCAGATCTGTTTCGAAAGCACCGTTGAAAATTCTCAACTTAATTCTGTAAGAAACATCCGCGCGCTTTTAGGATCGAAGAAGGTGATCCCGGATGAACAATATGATATTATTCTCGCTAATATAAACCGCAATGTCCTGCTTGACCAGATAGAACGCTATTCACAGGTTTTAAGTCCCGGAGGGGTAGTTTTATTTAGCGGGTTCTACGAAAACACCGATTTGGAAATAGTCGGCCAAAAATCTGAAATTGAAGGTTTATCCTACATCACTCATAAAAGTCAGAATAATTGGGTAGCAGCTAAATTCCACTCTTAAATACACAGTGTAACGCAAGGTTGTATATAATAATAGACGAAAATATTATTCGTTTGAGACAAAAGAATGCTGTCTTTGTATTCCGTGAACTTTTCAATTTATTTCTTTTTAAGATAATTTTGTTCTAAAATTGATATTTTATTAATTTAATCCGATAATTACGGTTGCATTCCTATTTTATCACCATAGCGGTTCAAATTGTCTTTTAAGGACATTTACCGTTGAATAATATAAGATTCTGCCTATTTACCAGTCATTTACATCTCCAAAAGATACTTGTTAGTTTTTAAGGATTAATTTAATCCTGCCCCCGGGTCAAAGATATTGGAAGGATTTTTGAATCACATTAATTTTAAAGTAAAACTTGCTGATTGGATTTTTGTGCAGGCCTTGCTAACCACAACTCAAACGCAATTTTAATTGGTTCAGGAATGATTAAATAAATTACAATGAAAACATTAGGTAAAAAAATTAGATTATTGAGGCATCAAAAGAGTTGGAGTCAGGAAGATGTAGCTAAGCGCCTGGAAATATCAATACCTGCATTTTCAAAAATAGAAACAGGAATTACTGATGTTAACCTTTCGCGGCTTGAACAAATTTCAAAGTTGTTTGACATGAGCGTGGTTCAGTTGCTGACATTTAACGACGCCGAAAGCCAGGAAAAATATACATCTGAAGTAGAGGAGTTATCCAGGAAGGTACGGGAGAGGGAGAAGGAATTGATTGATCTTCAAAAGAAGATTATTGAATTGTACGAGGAACTTAGAAAAGGAAAATAATTAAATTTGTTAGTTAACAGTCGCCAATTTGTCTGGGCTGGATATATATGTAACCGCAACTTGACATTTATAGTGTATAATCATGATTTTTAAGGCCTCACCCAAGGTTTTTTTTACTCGGTAAGAACAGATAAAATCCAGGCGCTTTGTATAGACATCCAGCTTGGATCCCGGCAATCTATAACTGGCAACAGATCAAAATACCTTCCTCATCGTTGCATGTTTTTTACCGAAAGTAGCGCCGGTAGCCTCATGCAGCGATAGCATCTTATCATTAAAATCGCCTACCCAGGAAAGTTCAAGTTCTTTATATTGATTCAGGGGAAGCACATATTCTTTTAATTTTATGAATAATGCAGACTCAAGCCCGTGCTTTTGATACGCTTGTTTGGTGCCCATCACTACCGCCCGCATCCGGCTCACACCTCTCCATCTGTAATAAACAAATTTCAACTTTTCAACCAGTCCAAGTTTGCCATTAAAGCCTTTTATCATCTGATTTGCATCCGGAAGTATCACTATTACGGACGCCGGTTCATTATTGATATACGCAAACCATATTAGCTTCTCATCCATAACTGTCTTCATTTTATTGAATGTCTCAAGAACATTCTTAATGCTCAACGGCACGAAGCTTTCAAAATCTTTCCAGGCATCGTTGTAGATTTCAACAAAATCTGCTGCGTACTTTTCAAGCTTGGCTGCTTCGAGATGCTCAAAAGAGTACCCGGGCTTATTAGCCACCCAGTAAGCTATTTTTGTAAACCTTTCGGGAAAAGGCTTATTAACTTCCAGATGATTGGTGATCTGCTCGTATAATATGCTGAAGCCATAATCCAGAAAAAGTTTTTTATAGTATAGGGGATTATAATTCATTCCATAGGAAGGCGTGGTAAACCCTTCGATCAGAAGTCCCCAAAAGCTGTCGTTCTCACCAAAGTTAATCGGCCCGTCCATCGCCTTCATGCCGCGGGCTGTGAGCCACTGCCGGGCGGTGTCAAATAAGAGCGATGAAGCTTCCGCGTCATTGATGCATTCAAAAAATCCCACTCCCCCTACAGGCTGCCCGGTCTTGTATGCTTTATTTTCGTTGATAAAAGCGGCAATCCTTCCTATTAATCGACCGTCATCTGCCTTAAGTATCCACCTGTTACATGAACCATGGCTATGAAAAATGTTTTTTTCAGGATCGAAAACTGAATTGATATCCTTATCCAGGGGGCATACCCACAAAGGGTCCTTTTTATAAAGTTCTCTGGCTACATTTAAGAACTCCATGGAACCGGAGTAATCATCTACTTCTTTTAGGATCATTGGTTTACATAAAAAAAGCATCCAGTAAAACTGAATGCCTTTACTTTAACACTATTACATTTTAGAAATCGTCATCGCCATCATCATCCTCATCATCCTCGTCATCGAATTCGTCGAAGCCTTTAATGTCATCGTCGAGGGTTATATCGAAATCATCATCATCGTCATCCACAATGCCGCGATTTTGTTCCTTCGGATCATCCATATCATCGATATCTTCTTCAGGTAAGGCTTTTTTGTCTTTCGGTATGTCCCCGGCTGTAGCTGATTGGTTTGACTTCTTCATCTCGAGCAAATTACACTTTGTTTATTCCGTATTTATGAATATAAAATTAGCAAGATTTTAAAATTTATAAACGTTCTTTTTTTAATTTTTATATGATTTAAATATACTTATTATCACTGTTCCCCGATCGTGTTATTTTCATTCTGCAGATCTTTTAGCTGAGGGAGATCGGAAGTAGAATTAATTCCGAAATAATCCATGAAAATATTGCTTGTCACATATAAAAGAGGCCTGCCGACAGTATCTGCCTTCCCGGAAATATTAATTAGCTCTCTTTCAAGTAGTTTCTGCACGGTATAATCGCAAGTAACGCCACGAATCTGCTCTATTTCAAGCTTAGTAACTGGCTGCTTATAGGCAATGATAGAAAGTGTTTCCAATGCTGCCTGGCTGAGTTTCTTCTTTGCGCGCTGAATTTGAAGCTGGTTGATCACGGGGAAATATTCCTTACGTGTTAAAAACTGATAGCCTCCGTTAATTCCCACAAGCTCCAGGGCCAGATCCATTGAGGCATATTTTTTCTGTATATTCCCGAGTATAGCTTCAATCTCTCCCCGTGATAGTTGATCTTCCCAAACCTCCCGCAACACCATGCAGATCTCTTCGGCACTGATACTTTTTTCGGAAGCAAATATCAATGCTTCAATTAAATTTTCAGGCTTATTCATAAACAAACATAGTTACAAAGCCTTTTTAAACAAATTATTGGTGCTGATTAATTATTTAAAGGTATTTAAAGCCGCATTCTTAGAAAAATGTAAAATTAAAAAACCGCGCCTGAATTATTGTCGTACATAAACGCAATCAACTAATTCTTTCACTAATAAAATCATAGACAATGAAAAATTTAACTAAAACAGAGGATCAGGCTCTCGTGAGAGAACAGGAGTTCTTTTCCTCAAAATTACAACGTCGTTCTTTCCTGCGTTATGCCGGGGCAGGCGCCGCAGGAATGGCCCTGGTTGCTGCAGGCTGTAAAAAAGACAGAAATGAAAAAGGAGAGTCCGGCGTTTACCTGGGAACTGGCGATATAGGTATTTTAAATTATGCCTACGCTTTGGAACAATTGGAAGCAGCCTTTTACGTAAAGGTAGCCTCTTCATTTTATTCGGGAGCTACACAAGCCGAGCAAAGCATTTTGATCGATATCCGTGATCATGAAGTTGCTCACCGCGAATTTTTTAAAAATGTTTTAGGGTCAAATGCCATTGGCGGACTTGAAGTAAACTTTTCTTCTATTAATTTTGCAGACAGAACAAGCGTTCTGGGAACGGCCAAAGCTTTTGAAGATTTAGGCGTATCTGCATATAACGGTGCTGGATTTTTACTTAGAGATGCAGGTTATTTAACTGTCGCAGGTAAGATTGTATCTGTTGAAGCAAGACATGCTGCCACTATTCGTGAGTTGATCACACCAAATTCATTTTCGAACAATGAAGTTGTAGACGCAAACGCTCTTGAAAAATCACGGATGCCGGCTGAGGTTTTATCAATAGCTGGTGCATTTGTTAAAACTAAAATTAATGCTAACGATTTACCAACATCTTAAACAAAACAGCCATGAACATTTTAAATATATTAGACGAAATTGAAAAAGTAGACGGAGAAGTCTATGAGCGTTTAAACCCGAGAAGGAAAGCCATGAAGGATTTCTTCAACTTCGGAACCAAAGTTGCAGCGGCATCTATTCCTCTTGCGATAGGATCGATGTTTAAAACCGCGTATGGTCAGACAACCGCGACAGTAGAACAAGTATTTCAATATGCATTGACACTGGAATATTTGGAAGCAGAGTTTTATACAAAAGGTGTTGCCGCCGCAGGACTCATTCCAGCAGGTGCATCGCTTGCAGCAATAACCATTGTACGTGATCATGAAAACCTGCACGTAGCATTCCTTCGTACTGCACTTCAGGGACTAGGAAAAACTCCGGTTGCCAAGCCTACTTTCGATTTTTCAGCCGGTAATGGATCGGGTGCAGGACCATTTGCTACCGTGTTTTCAAATTATGACATTTTCCTTGCGGTTGCACAGGTATTTGAAGACACAGGTGTACGCGCTTACAAAGGACAGGCTCCAAATTTATTGAGACAAGGCGCCTTGCTTACCGCAGCTTTAAACATCCATTCAGTAGAAGCACGCCATGCGGCAAAAATCCGTCAGATGCGTAAAGACCGTGGTGCGAATGTTAAACCATGGATCACCGGAAAAGATAACGGAATTGGTCTTGCTGTCGTTCAGCCTTCTTATGATGGCGAGGAACTGGATACACAGGCAGGTGTTAAGATCACGGGCATCAATGGTCAGGCGATAAGCGTTAATGCTGCAACTGAATCTTTTGATGAGCCTTTAACTATGGCACAAGTACTTGCTATTGTAGATCCTTTTATAGTTTAGTGAATTAGGTTAGAAATGATTGAAAAAGGGGGCTCGAATGCCAGTCATGGTCGGAAGATTTTTCTTCCGACTTTTTTTGTTTTTAAACACGCCT
>JBBJNR010000060.1:0-20951 GCA_037719315.1 Daejeonella sp. | reverse complement strand
GTTGGGATAATGACTTTTTACTTAAAGTGTTAAAGTTTTAATGCGTTTGCCCTGATTTGTAACTAAAGTGTTAAGTTTTTTAATCTGAAACTTGTACCTTTAGGATAGAAGCTGTAAAACGACATAGATTCATCAAATACCTAATTATGAACGATCAAATTATAGGGATTGCAATAGAAGACGCACATGTTTCCGCCGGTCTTGTAGATTTTGAAACAAGAAAAGTAATCAAGAATACGCTACAACGCAAAAGGGTAGATAACAATGGTACTGCAGATGAAATAATTTCTACCTGGGCGGGGGTAATAAAAGATATCGCTAACGCGACTTCAACACCTATCAGCAAAATCGGAATGGGCTTGCCGGGAATTATAGATTATGAAACCGGTGTTTTGTTAGTAGCCATGAATAGTGGCAGATACAAAAATTTGTTTCAACGCAATATTAAAGAATTATTGGCCGCGAAATTAGGCATAGACACTTCTCACATCCGGATGCTTAGTGATTCAGCATCCTTTTTACAAGGAGAAGTGTTTGGTGGCGCCGGAAGAAGTTTTAAAAGCTCTCTGGGAGTTACCTTAGGCCTGGGATTAGGCTCTGCCAAATACAGCAACGGAGTTGTGGAAAATACCACTATGTATAAGTTGCCCTTTCGTGATTCGATAGCCGAAGATTATATTTCTGTGCGTTGGATCCTGAACCGTTTTGAAGCCCTATCGGGTGTAGCAATAAAAGATCTTCTGGAACTAAAACAACTGGCGGCAACAGACCCAAGGGTGGCTCAGGTTTTTGATGAATTCGCTCAAAACTTATCCGAATTCCTGAACATTTTCATCCGCCAGCATAATCCCGAAGTAGTTGTTATTGGAGGTTACATGGAAAGCTCTAACCGCTTTTTCTTTGATAATGTAAATAAGAACATGTTAGACAGAGGGATTAGAATACCTATTCTAAGAGCAATTCTTGGCGAGCAGGCAAATATTATTGGTGCCGCTTCAATATGGTATGATGCAAACCCTATCCACGCATAATCTACTATAAGAATTAACTTTATTCTTAAGAGCAGCTTATTACAAGATTTGAAATATTTACAACTACTGCTTAAATTTTAATGCGTTTGCCCTGTATTTAACAGATTACATTTTGTACTTAACCAGAAAAACGTTATTTTTGCCGACCGAAATATCTCATATATGACTGTTCTCAGCCACGTTGTAAAAGGATATTTTGAAAATAAATCCTAAATATGCGGATGTGGCGTAATTGGTAGCCGCACCAGACTTAGGATCTGGCGCTTCACGGCGTGGGGGTTCGAGTCCCTTCATCCGCACTGACTAATTCCCCGGTTGCAAGACCGGGGAATTTTTGTATAGCAAGAAACTAATAAATCTCATAAAATGAACATTACACAGGACAAAATAGACAATCTGAATTCTGTACTAACGGTAAAGATTAATCCTGACGATTACAAAGAACGCGTAGAGAAAGCGATAAAGACACAGGCTAGAAAGGCCCAGCTTCCGGGATTTCGTAAAGGTATGGTTCCGGCTTCCCACATAAAAAAGATGTACGGAAAGAACATCCTGGTTGATGAGATTAATAATATGCTCAACGATACCCTAAATAATTATATCACTGAAAACAAACTGGAGGTCCTTGGGCAGCCACTTCCTAAAATCGACGATAGCAAAGATTTCAACTGGGATTTTACAGACGAGTTTGAGTTTATTTACGAATTGGGACTAGCGCCTGAATTTAACCCGGATTTTTCATCTAAGGATAAAATCACCCATTATAAAGTTAAAGTTGACGAGGAAACATTGGCATCCCGAATTACTAACCTGCGTAAATCTTATGGCAAAATGTCAAATCCTGACGTATCGGCAGACGATGATGTTCTGTACGCAGATTTAAAGCAACTTTCTTCTGATGGTTCTGTTTTTGAAGAGGGAATAGGCAATACAGCATCTGTACGGTTAGATCAGGTGAGTGATGCGAAGGTCAAAAAATCACTCATCGGATTGAAGAAAGATGATGTTGTTGAAATAGATATTCAGAAAGCATTTGAAAGCAACGCTGCTATTATTGCGAAGCTCCTTAATATTTCTGAAGAAGATGCACAAGATCTGAAATCAAAATTCCAGTTAACAGTTAAGAATATTAACCGTTTAGAGGAAGGCGATCTTAACCAGGAGTTCTTTGATAAATTATTTGGCGCTGATGTCGTTAAGACTGAAGAAGAGTTTAGAGAGAAGATCAGAGAAGAGTTAGAATCAATGATGGTTCAAAATGCCGATCAAAAGCTACAGGCAGATATGCTTAAGTTTGGATTGGATAAAGTAACGATGAACCTTCCTGACGAATTCCTGAAGCGCTGGTTAAAAGCGACGAATGAAAAACTAAGTGATGAAGAACTGGCTCAGGGCTACGATGATTTTGCACGCAACCTGAGATGGACATTGATCGAAAACAGGATCATTAAAGACAATAAACTTGAGATTAAATACGATCAGGTTTTTGAAACTGCTAAGAAACGTTTGGATGCGCAGTTCCGTATGTATAGCCCTCAACCTCTTTCAGAAGAGCAATTGGGACAATACACAGCTCAGTTCTTGAAAGACAAGGAAAATGCAAATCGTATTTTCGAAGAGGTGAAGGCACAGCACGTTTTTGATTATCTAAAGAGCGCAATTACATTAGATACCCAGGAAATAGAGTACAATAAATTTTTAGAATTGCAATAGCCTATGATTTAGATATGGGTTATTGAATTCTAATTATTTGAAATTCATTATAAATTACAAAATAACTCATACCTTAAATTATAATATTCACTATGAACATCGATAAAAACGAATTCCGGAAATATGCAGTAAAGCACCATCGTATTGGCAGCCAGCATGTAGATAGCTTTATCGGCAGAGTGCAGAATGCTTCTTTGCCAAGCGCAATGACACCATATATCATTGAAGAGCGTCAGTTAAACGTAGCACAAATGGATGTGTTCTCCCGTTTAATGATGGATCGTATCATTTTTCTTGGAGATGCTGTGCATGAAGGGATTGCGAACATTATTCAGGCTCAGCTGTTGTTCCTTCAATCTACAGATGCTAAAAGAGACATTCAGATCTATATTAACTCTCCTGGTGGCTCGGTTTATGCAGGTCTTGGAATTTATGATACCATGCAATACATCACACCTGATGTGGCTACTATATGCACGGGTATGGCAGCATCAATGGCAGCTGTATTACTTTGTGCTGGTACTAAAGGTAAAAGAGCAGCGTTACCGCATTCAAGAGTTATGATCCACCAGCCATCTGGCGGCGCTCAAGGTGTTGCTTCGGACATGGAAATTAATTTGCGGGAAATGCTTAAATTGAAAAGGGAATTATATGATATTTTAGCTAAGCATTCTGGTCAGACCTATGAGTGGGTAGAGAAAGCCTCTGATCGTGATTACTGGATGATCGCACAGGAAGCTAAAGATTATGGTATGATTGATGAGGTATTGATAGGAACTGTTGATAAAAAATAATGAGTAAAGGAAATAAAGATATTAAGTGTTCATTTTGCGGATCAGGGAAACAGGATACCCTTATGCTGATCGCAGGCTTGGATGCGCATATTTGTGATAAATGTGTAGCCCAGGCCAATCAGATCCTGGCTGAAGAACTCAATGTCCGTAAAACCAAATCTACTCAGACCTTTGAAACGCTTCTCAAGCCAGTTGAGATCAAGACACACCTCGATCAGTATGTGATAGGGCAGGATCAGGCAAAAAAGGTATTATCTGTTGCGGTGTATAACCATTATAAGCGCCTTAACCAAAAGGTAGGCAAAGATGAAGTTGAGATCGAAAAGTCTAATATCATCATGGTTGGAGAAACCGGAACGGGCAAAACGCTTTTGGCCAAAACCATTGCACGGGTATTAAATGTTCCTTTTTGTATTTGCGATGCTACTGTTTTAACTGAAGCTGGATACGTGGGGGAAGACGTGGAAAGTATTTTGACAAGACTGCTCCAAGCCGCAGATTACGATGTTACTGCGGCTGAAAGGGGGATTGTATATATTGATGAAGTGGATAAGATCGCCCGTAAGAGCGATAATCCTTCGATCACACGGGATGTTTCCGGCGAAGGCGTACAGCAAGCCCTGCTGAAGATACTTGAAGGTACGGTCGTTAATGTTCCCCCTCAGGGAGGGAGAAAGCATCCAGATCAGAAGATGATCGCTGTAAATACGAATGACATCCTGTTTATCTGCGGCGGTGCTTTTGACGGGATTGAGAAAAAGATAGCAAACAGGCTTCGTACCCAGACTGTCGGTTACAAGGTTGATAAAGATGAATTAAATATTGATCTGAAGAACCTGTATAAGTATATTACTCCACAGGATTTGAAATCCTTTGGTTTGATCCCGGAGCTTATCGGGCGTTTACCTGTGATTACCCATTTAAACCCGCTTGACCGTGAGACTATGTTAAGCATCCTTACCGAGCCTAAAAATTCATTGGTCAAGCAATATAAGAAGTTGTTTGAGTATGAAAATGTAAGGCTTGAATTTGATGGGGAGGTGATGGAATTCGTTGTGGACAAAGCGATGGAATTTAAGCTCGGAGCACGTGGCCTGCGATCTATTTGCGAAGCTATCATGATCGATGCCATGTATGAGACTCCCTCGGGGAAAAGCACAAAGGAACTGTTTATCACACTCGATTATGCCACGGATAAATTTGAAAAATCCGACCTGAAGAAATTAAAAGTAGCATAAACGAGCCCCGCACCAGCGGGGTTTTTTGTACACCTGGAAAATCATTATGAACGAGGAGAAAGATGTTAAGAAAGATCCGGTTCCCGGAGCTAAAACAAAGAAAAAAAAGGAAATTGAATCCCCGGTAAAACCGGGGCTTAAAAACAAGGAGGATATTGTTAGTAACTGGTTGCCCAGGTACACAGGTAGGCCACTGGACGATTTCACTGGCTTTATTTTATTGACTAATTTTTCGAGATATCTTAACCTTTTTTCTGAATGGAATGATAATGCTCCTATTGTTGGACTTGATAAACCGATGCAGAGTGTATCAGCAAACGGAATTACCCTGATCAATTTTGGTATGGGAAGCCCGATGGCTGCTACCATGATGGACCTGCTAACTGCAATAAAGCCTAAAGCGGTGTTATTTCTGGGGAAATGCGGGGGGCTGAAGAAGAAGAATAATATCGGTGATCTGATCCTTCCCATTGCAGCCATCCGGGGCGAGGGTACGTCGAATGATTACTTCCCACCTGAAGTTCCGGCGCTTCCTTCATTTGCCCTGCAAAAGGCTATATCTACAACGATCAGAGATCATTCCAGGGATTACTGGACGGGCACAGTTTATACGACGAACCGGCGGGTCTGGGAACATGATAAGGTGTTTAAAAAATACCTTAAGAGCCTGCGCGCCATGGCCGTCGACATGGAGACGGCAACCATTTTTACAACCGGTTTTGCAAACAAGATCCCTACCGGCGCATTGCTTCTGGTTTCAGATCAGCCAATGATCCCCGAAGGTGTAAAAACTGCCGAGAGCGATTCAAAGGTTACAGAGCAATATGTAGAAACGCATTTACGGATAGGCATAGATTCTTTAAAACAACTAAGTAACAATGGCTTAACGGTCAAGCATTTGAAGTTTTAGATTGTTGGTTGATTTGCCAGTTGAATAATCTGCAGATCGGTGTTAGTTTATAGTTTTACCTGCAAAGGACAGAGGGTGTAAGCTTATTTGCTTAAATTTGGGTATGTGGCACAATAATATTCTGGAAACCATAGGAAACACGCCGTTGGTCAGATTAAACACGATAACTAAGGATGTCAAAGCGACTGTATTAGCAAAAATTGAAACAACCAACCCCGGCAATTCTATTAAAGACCGGATGGCTGTTAAGATGATAGAGGATGCAGAAAAGGACGGAAGGTTAAAGCCTGGGGGCACCATTATTGAAGGGACATCCGGGAATACCGGCATGGGCTTAGCCATTGCTGCCGTTATAAAAGGGTATAAGTGTATTTTTACTACTACCGATAAGCAGTCGAAGGAAAAGGTAGACGCGCTTCGTGCCTTTGGTGCAGAAGTAATAGTATGTCCAACCAACGTCAAACCCGAAGATCCACGATCATATTATTCTGTTTCAACTCGTCTTGAGCGAGAGGTCCCTAATTCATGGAAGCCCAACCAGTACGATAATCTATCCAATACGAAAGCTCACTATGAGCAGACTGGCCCCGAAATCTGGGAACAAACAGAAGGCAGGGTTACCCATTTAGTAGTTGGTGTTGGTACCGGAGGAACAATTTCTGGAGCCGGCAAATATCTGAAAGAACAAAATCCCAACATCCAGGTTTGGGGTATTGACACTTATGGATCGGTATTTAAGAAGTATAAGGAAACCGGTGAATTTGATAAGAACGAAATATATCCCTATATCACAGAAGGTATAGGAGAGGATTTTCTTCCGAAAAATGTAGACTTTAATATCATCGACCGGTTTGAGAAAGTGACTGATAAAGATGCAGCTTTAATGACAAGAGAAATTGCCCGTAAAGAGGGCATTTTTGCCGGAAACTCGGCAGGGTCAGCGCTTGCTGGCCTGATGCAGTTAAAGGGCGTATTGAAAGAAGATGATGTGGTAGTCATTATCTTCCACGATCATGGATCACGGTATATGGGCAAAATGTATAACGAGGATTGGCTGCGTGAAAGAGGGTTCCTTGCAGATGAAAAGCTTACCGCCAAATCCATTTTATTGAGACGCGAAGCGCAGGATATGATAACGATAGACTGTGAAAAATCTGTTTTGGAGGCAATCAATACAATTAAACTACTGAACATTTCACAAATACCCGTTACGCAGCAGGGAATGATTGTGGGTAAACTGACTGAGAGCGACATTTTAAATTCTGTGCTGGACAACCCTGGTTTAAAATCCGGAAGTGTAAAGGGGATCATGACTGCCTCTTTCCCCTTCATAGATCTGAATACCTCGGTAGATAAGATATCTTCTATGATCAATAAAGATAATATGGCTGTGTTAGTAGAAGATGAAGGCGGTAAAATTGAAATAATTACTCAATATGATATAATTAATGCTATTTCAGCTTGATTCCATTATCCGGTTGGTTTATCCGGAAAAGCTTTAATCAGATGGTAGACCGGGGCGATCTTCGCCGGGGATATTTTGATGCGCCTTCTTTGCAAGTATGGCCATTTCTTCCAATCCAGGCATGTCCGCGTGATCCTGGCTTGTTGCATGTCGTTTCTGATCTTCCCATTCTACCGGAAATGGGAGCCCGGATTCAGTAGTAAACTCGAAAAATTGAAGTGTTGATCGGAAAGGTAAGATTGGTAAACTGCAATGTTCTAATGTCCGCTGTCTGTGGCGGTAATCCGTTTAATATTGGCACCCAAGGCTCTTAGCCGGATGTCTATATCCTGGTATCCGCGTTCAATCTGCTCAATATTAAATATGGTGGACGTTCCTTGTGCTGAAAGTGCTGCAATAAGAAGTGATACCCCCGCACGGATATCCGGAGAGGTCATTTGTATGCCGCGTAATTTTACTTTTTTATTGAGGCCGATAACTGTAGCGCGATGGGGATCACATAAAATGATCTGAGCTCCCATGTCGATTAATTTATCTACAAAGAATAGGCGGCTTTCGAACATCTTCTGATGAATAAGGACGTTGCCTTTTGCCTGGGTAGCTACTACAAGCATTATGCTTAACAGATCGGGAGTGAAACCAGGCCATGGAGAATCAGCTATGGTCATTATCGACCCGTCTATAAAGGTCTCAACTTCATACTGTTTTTGGGAAGGAATATAAATATCATCTCCTCTGAGCTCGAACTTTATCCCGAGTTTTTTAAAAACTTCCGGAATCATGCCAAGCTCCTGAAACTTCACATCTTTAATAGTAATCTCCGATTCTGTCATTGCGGCCAGACCAATAAAGGATCCGATCTCAATCATATCCGGAAGAAGCCTGTGTTCTGTGCCTCCCAGTATTTTCACTCCTTCAATTGTAAGAAGGTTAGATCCAATTCCGGTAATTTTTGCGCCCATCCGGCTAAGCATTTTACATAATTGCTGTAAATAAGGCTCGCAAGCGGCATTGTAAATGGTTGTAATTCCCTTTGCCAGTACTGCGGCCATGACAACGTTAGCTGTTCCGGTTACGGAAGCTTCATCCAGCAATATATAGGCGCCCTTCAGATCGCGGGCATCTACATTGAAAAAATTGGATTTTTTATCGTAAACGAATTTAGCCCCTAGTTTTTCGAAGCCCAGAAAGTGGGTATCCAGACGCCTTCTACCAATTTTATCGCCCCCGGGTTTGGGTATTGCTGCTTTTCCGAAACGGGCCAGCAAAGGGCCTACAATCATGATAGAGCCTCTTAAACTCCCTCCTTTTGACCGAAAAGATTCAGAATGAAAAAAATCCAGGTTGATGTCCGAAGCCTCAAAAGTATAAGTGTCCTTACTTAAACGATTAATTTTTACCCCGAGATCTCCAATAAGTTCAATCAGTTTATTAACATCTTTGATATCCGGAATATTACTTATTGTAATTTTTTCCTCCGTAAGAAGAACGGCAGAAATTATTTGTAATGCTTCATTCTTTGCACCTTGAGGGATAATTTCACCTTTTAATGGTTTACCACCAACAATTTCGAATGCGTTCATTTATAGGAAGTTTATAGTGTAACGATTATTGATCCCGGGCATTTTTAGAAGGACTTCTTGATTCAATTTGCGAGGAATGCCGCCTGTTTGCTGTATATATGGGTTAACGAGAAATTAATATCTTTTCCCCCCTGAATTATTCGAGCGCTGGCGGTTTGAGGTCGCATTTCTGTTATTGCTGTTGCTATTTTGCCGGCCTTTATTGTTCTGATTATTATTCCTTTGCCTGCTGGCAGGATTAGCTTGTCTTACTTCAATTCGCTGGAGGTTTATATTTTCTTCCAGCTGCAAAGATCCGTTAGACATCTCCCGGAGATCCTTGATAATGGTTTCATCAGCTACACTGTCCTTATTCCATGTAACATATGCCATTTTCATGAAATTGGCGATTGATTGTACCATAAGCTGCTTACGCTCTGGTTCTTCAATTGCTTTGGCCCTGCTGATCATCAGTTCCACGGTTTTACCGTAGTGTTTATATTTAATACGCTGCTGAGGATAGGATAGGGGCGCGGGTTTAAAACGGATGGCGTCTTCTGAGGGCTTCGGATATGGAGAATCTACATCAATCTTAAAGTCAGAAATAATGTGTAAATGATCCCACAATTTATGTTTAAAGTCAGCAACATCGCGCAGGTGCGGATTTAAAAATCCCATCAGATCTATTACAACCTGTGCGTAGCGGTTGCGTTCATCTTTTGTTGGAAGTTCTACAATATACTTGACCATATTCTGCACGTTACGGCCGTATTCTGCAAGAATTAGTTTTTTCCTGGTAGTATTATAATCGAATGTCATGATATTTAGTTAATCCAGTAAGCTCAATTGTGTGGAATACAGGCTATTATGTGGGATTTTAATTTTATTTTACAATTTTCAATTTAGCAAATTTTAACAATAATTGCTTCTGTCCTAACTCTTTAAAAAATATTGTTGCCTTGACGTCTGGTTTATTGCCTTCCAGGTTGATCACTTTACCAAAACCGAACCGTTCATGTTCCACTTCCATCCCAACCTGCATGCCTGAAGTATCCGAGGGTGCGAAATCCGCGCTGGGTATATGCGCCTTTGGCAGAATTGATGTTGTTTTAGGGGCAGACGATGGTTTTGGCTTGCTGAACATTTCCTTTTGTTGCCAGGGAGATCTTCCCTCATCGAAGAATGGGTTTACTGTATTTTTTAGCTGAGGTTTAAAGTCAAGTTCGAGGTAAGAGGCGTCAATTTCATCAATAAAGCGGCTAGGTTCACAGCTTGTTAATGTTCCCCAACGATAACGTGAAGTGGCATATGACAGATTTAGCTTTTTACCCGCGCGGGTAATGGCCACATAAAACAACCTTCTTTCTTCTTCAAGGTCTGTACGGGAGCTTAGCGACATTTGAGACGGGAACAGGTTTTCTTCCAGACCGACAACAAATACATTATCAAATTCCAAACCCTTGGCTGAATGTATCGTCATCAGAGACACGGTATCAGCATTAGGGTTCTTGTCATTATCGTCGTTGGTCAGTAGTGCGACATCCTGCATGAAAATATCTAAACCTTTTTCTTCGATATCTTCACGTTCGCTGAACTCTTTAATACCGTTTAGCAATTCCTGAATATTTTCATAACGGCTTAAACCTTCTATAGACTTATCCGAGTACAGGTCTTTCAATAAGGTAGAATGCTGTGCGATATGCAAAGCTGTATCATAGGCAGAATGAGTTTTAGTCATCACCTGGAAGCTTTGAATCAGAAGGGCAAAATTTCCAACAGAGCTTGCACTTCTTGCATCCAGGTAACTCGATGAGCTGCAGACAATCTCCCATAAGGTTAGGTTATTCTGATCCGCAGCGATCATAATACGTTCAATAGTTGTATCTCCGATACCACGGCGCGGATAATTGATAACCCTTTTGATGGCTTCTTCATCATTGGGGTTAAAGGTTAACCTGAAGTACGCTATCAGATCTTTTATCTCTTTACGCTGATAGAATGAAAGCCCGCCATAGATTTTATAAGGTACGTTAATCTTTCTTAGAGCCTCTTCCATTGCTCTGGACTGCGCATTTGTGCGATATAAAATTGCAAAATCGTTATATTTTGAACCTTTTAACGCTTGTTCCTGCGCGATTCCCTCAGCAACGATTTTCCCCTCTTCATTATCACTAAAAGCCCTTGTGACTTTTATTTTATCTCCCGTTTCATTCTCAGAAAAAACTGATTTTTTCAGTTGATTTTTGTTGTTGGCTATAATGCTGTTGGCAACATTGACAATATTTTTTGTGGAACGGTAATTTTGCTCCAGTTTGAAAACTTTAAGATCGGGGTAATCTTTTTCAAAGTTCAGGATGTTTTGGATATTAGCTCCCCGGAAAGCATAAATACTTTGCGCATCGTCGCCAACTACGCAAATGTTCTCATTATTTGCCGACAGTTTTTTTACTATTAAATATTGGGAATAATTCGTATCCTGGTACTCATCGACCATTAAGTATTTAAATTTATGCTGATACTTGTACAAAACATCAGGATGCTCACGTAATAGGAAATTGGTTTTATACAAAAGATCGTCAAAATCCATCGCTCCGGCCTTATAACACCGTTGTGTATAAATTTGATAGATCTCGCCCATTTTGCCCCTTCCTGTTGAGAAATCTTCAGCCTGGATACGATCATTTTTCAGATATTCGGCAGGAGATATCAGATTGTTTTTGGATGAGGATATTCGGTTGTAAACAAAATTGGCATTGTAAAGCTTATCATCCAGCTGCAGTTCTTTCAAAATACTTCTGATCAGACTTTTACTGTCGTCAGTATCATAAATAGTAAAATTACTTGGATAGCCGATCTTAAGCGCTTCAACCCTCAAAAGTTTTGCAAATACTGAGTGAAAGGTGCCCATCCAAAGGTTTTTAGCTTCCATGCCTACAGCTTTCATTATACGCTCGCGCATTTCTTTCGCGGCTTTATTTGTGAAAGTAAGTACAAGTATATTAAAGGGGTCTACGCTTTTTCTGATGAGATGTGCTACCCGATAGGTAATCACCCTTGTTTTTCCTGACCCTGCTCCGGCGACTATCATTACGGGTCCCTCTGTCTGCTCTACCGCTGCCCTTTGTGAAGGATTTAAACCGTCTAAATAATCCAAAATCTACTCCCTGTTTTTTGCGCTAAATTACTAAAGAGATTTGGGATTTAAGGTTTGCTGAGTTATGTATTGCACATTTAATGATAGGATAAAGGAACATAAGAGACTAATCATCATTGATCAAACTGGACATATTGGGATCGTTCAAAGTTTCATTAATATTAATTATCTTGTCATCCAGGTCGTTACTGCATTTCCCAACCTGTTCCACAAATTCCTCAATCCCTATCAGGTTATCTTTTTCAAGCAGTAGCAGTCCCTTGAGGGTTGCGACCGGGCTACGGATCTGGTGGGAAAGATGAGAAGAGTATTCAGATAGCTTAGTATTTTTAATCTTAAGATCTTTTGTCCGGACGTCGATAATTTCTTCAAGATTATGGTTTGCCCTGTCGAGGTCGTCTTTTTGTTTTGAAACTTCTTGATTTAAACGCGTTAGTTCTGAATTTATAAGTTTGGATTTTTTAACGTTTTTTACCAGCAGAAAGATAACAACGATTGCCAGAAGCGCTACTATAGTGCTGGCCCAAAACAGTATTTGGGTATATTTTGATCGTGCAATTGTGAGTTCATTTGCCCTTTGCTTTTCGAGTTGACGATGTTGTGCTTCCAGCAGGCTGATTTTATCAGACACGTTACTTTTATAGGTTATGCTATCCTGCTTATATACTTTTTGTAAATAATATAAGGCGCTTTCATAGTTTTTACGTTTGTTCTCTAATTCGTATGAGGTTAACAAGTAATCATATTCTAATTTCGGACTTTTAACAAGTTTGGCGAATAACGCCCCTTCTTTAATTGTTTTTTCAGCTCGTTCAAAGTTTTCTTTTGAAATGTAAATTGAACTTAGTGTGAGATTTATACTTGCAACAGAGTTATTTAATTCATTTTCCTTGGCTTTTTTCCTTGCATTTATTAAGAATTTTTCAGCTGTATCAAGTTGTTTGAGATTAAAATATACAACACCGAGATTTTGTAAACTTTGGGTAATTCCTAGAGTATTATCCAACTCGGAAAACATGCCAAGGCTTTTTTGATAATTAGATAATGCCTGATCATATTCCTGTTTTTTTAGATAAACAGTTCCCAAGTTTAAATATAGCCCTGCTATCAGATCTTTGATGTCGAGTTTTTGAGCTAATTTGAGAGATTTTTCGAAATTCTCGAGTGATTTATCGTAATCTATATCACGGTATAAATTTCCAATATTGTTATAGACTTTAGCTTCACCTTCTAGGTTTTTACTTTGTTTGAAATAAGTTAATGCAGTTAAATAATCATTTATAGCAGCATCAGTCTGATTAAGATAATATTTACCTACACCATTTACCCTATACGCTTCAGCGATTCCATCAGTATAATTTAAATTTTTAGCCAAGGATAAGGCCTCATTGGCATATTTGACGGTTTGTTCTGGGTCTATGAGCCGATTTTTAAAACCAATATTATTGAGCTCAATAACTTGAGATGTATCAGCGGAGCTATTTGATGCTTTATCTGAATTTCCTAAAGGATTTTGAGTATAAGCCTCAAAAGATATGAAACAAAATAAAAGGAATAAGTTCGACATTTTCATTCCAACAATTATACTTTAAGTTTATGATAAATTTAGCTAATCTGGTACACCCTTTCAATTTTATTTAGCCTAAATTCTAAAGACTTAGCTTTAAAGGTTTTATATTTACTTTAAGAAATATTTATTAACAAAAACAATTTAAAACTCTCAAATCATGAAAAAGAAATTATTAACACTATTCGTAATTGCTGCATTCGCCTTAACTTCTTGCAAAAAAGATGAATTGGCCACTCCCGTAAAAATCGCTCCAGAAAAAGTAGCTGATAAAAGTGACACAGGAAGCTGGGATTAGTTAGAGCAAAGTGAAATAATAGCTCCTTGAACACCGAACACACCCATAAACAAAAACAATTTAAAACTCTCAAATCATGAAAAAGAAATTATTAACACTATTCGTAATTGCTGCATTCGCCTTAACTTCTTGCAAAAAAGATGAATTGGCCACTCCCGTAAAAATCGCTCCAGAAAAAGTAGCTGATAAAAGTGACACAGGAAGCTGGGATTAGTTAGAGCAAAGTGAAATAATAGTCGCTTTGTTTCAACACCGACTACACCCGTAAGGAAAAACAATTTAAAATTATCAAACATGAAAAAAATAATCATAACCATAGCAATTGCAGCATCCATCTCTTTAGGATTTACTATAATAGATAAGACTGCCAATAAAACCGAAAGGCCAACCGTAGAAACGGCCAGTAAAAGCGATTTTGACCAGTCGGCCGAGAAAGTTAAGCAGGACGATAAGCGTATAGCAAGCTGGGATTAAATACCGGTTTAGCGGCGTTATCACTGTAAATTCCAATACTCCGTTAGAATATATACATTCCGTGACGGGATATAACCAATCATTTATTATTTCACCAAAATTAACCTCAAAATCATGAAAAAGAAATTATTAACACTATTCGTAATTGCTGCATTCGCCTTAACTTCTTGCAAAAAAGATGAATTGGCCACTCCCGTAAAAATCGCTCCAGAAAAAGTAGCTGATAAAAGTGACACAGGAAGCTGGGATTAGTTAGAGCAAAGTGAAATAATAGTCGCTTTGCTTCAACACCGACTACACACGTAAGGAAAAACAATTTAAAATTAGCAAACATGAAAAAAATAATCATAACCATAGCAGTTGCAGCATCCATCTCTTTAGGATTTACTATAATAGATAAGACTGCCAATAATACCGCAAGGCCAACCGCAGAAACGGTCAGCAAAAGCGATTTTGACCAGTCGGACGAGAAAGTTAAGCAGGAGGATAAGCGTATAGCAAGCTGGGATTAAATACCGGTTTAGCAGCGTTATCCCAGGGCAGACGCATTAAAATAAGTGATTAAAAAAGCTGGCAAATAATTTCATAAAATATTAAAAATCAGCAGATTATCTATTGATCGTGTGCTTTATATTTTGTATATTTATCTGATAATCAGATAGTTATATGAATAAAAGATCTAAGATTTTATCTTATTTTAGTACGATGGAAGACCATCGTCTGGATCGAAAAAAGAAGCACGATATGCTCGACATTATTGCCATCACTATTGCCGCTGTACTTTGCGGTGCTGATGATTGGTATGATATCGAGGATTTTGCTGAAATTCAGGAACCTTGGCTTAAAACCTTTTTAACGCTGGAAAATGGGATACCTTCCCATGATACCTTTAACCGGTTTTTTGCAAAACTTGATCCGAGGTCTTTTGAGAGCTGTTTTGCAGACTGGGTAAGTTCTTTAGAGGGGATCACAAAAGAACAACTGATCAGCATTGACGGAAAAACTATCCGGGGGGCCAAAGAGAACGGAAAGAAATCTCCTGTCCATATCGTGAGTGCATGGTCAAGCGAGAACGAGATCACCCTGGGTCAGCTACGGGTCTATGAAAAGTCCAATGAGATTACCGCAATCCCGGCCTTATTAGGATCCATATTCCTGGAGAACTGCCTGGTCTCCATTGATGCAATGGGATGTCAGCATACTATTGTAGATGCTATTTTGGATAAAGACTGTGAGTATTTACTGGCGGTTAAAGAAAACCAAAAAGAGCTGCACCAAAACCTACTTGATTCATTCCGCTTTTTCAAACCAGATGATATATTTACGGATATAGATACCGGTCATGGAAGAGTGGAAACCAGGAAATGCACGGTTATCAAAGATTTGGGACATATTTCCAGGGAAACAGAGTGGAGGAAACTGACCAGCCTGATCAGGATTGAAAGTGAACGATTTATTAAAGTATCCGGGAAAACCGAAACCCAGACACGCTACTATATTTCAAGCAGCAACGAAACGGCGGGTTATTTCCAAAAAAACATCCGGTCGCATTGGGGCATAGAAAACAAATTACATTGGATGTTAGATGTCGTATTCAATGAGGATAAAAGCAGGAAACGGGCAGGAAATGCTGCACAGAATTTTTCACTCGTCACTAAAATAGCTCTTAGACTGCTTAAAAACGATCAATCCTCAAAACGAAGCGTCAAAACCAGGCGCAAAAGAGCGGGTTGGAACAGGGATTACTTAATTAAAATATTGAATTTTTAATGCGTCTGCCCTGAGCGTTATCCCTGTAAATTTCAATACTCCCATAGAATATATTACATTCCGTGACGGCATTCTAATGAAATTTATTGTCCTTCTGTAGCAGGTTCTTTAAGTTTTATATCTTTGCTTAAAATCAATTATATGGAAGAGATCAGACAATATGTGAATGATAATAAAGATAGATTTCTGAGTGAACTATTTGAACTTCTTCGCTTTCCATCTGTTAGCGCGGATCCGAAGTTCAAAGGAGATATGCTTAAAACAGCAGATTATGTTGCCGCAAAATTAAAAGCTGCAGGTGCTGATCATGTTGAGATCTGTCCTACAGCGGGTTACCCGATCGTGTATGGCGAAAAGATCCTGGATGAATCGTTTCCGACTGTATTAGTATATGGTCATTATGATGTGCAACCCCCGGATCCACTTGAGTTATGGAAAACTCCGCCATTCGAACCAACAATAAGGGACGGAAAGATATATGCCAGGGGTTCCTGCGACGATAAGGGGCAGTTTTATATGCATGTAAAGGCGTTTGAACTCATGATCAAAACCGGTTCATTGCCGTGCAACATTAAGTTTATGATCGAAGGTGAAGAAGAGGTGGGCTCGAGTAACCTTGGGATTTTTGTTAGTGAAAATAAAAAGCGGTTGAGAGCCGACGTCGTGTTAATATCTGATACCTCGATGATCAGCATGGAGCATCCTTCTCTCGAAACGGGTCTGCGTGGCCTGTCTTATGTAGAAGTTGAGGTTACCGGCCCGAACCGTGATCTTCACTCAGGGGTTTATGGAGGAGCAGTCGCAAATCCCGCAACCATCATGGCTAAACTCATTGCCTCACTTCATGATGAAAATAATCATATTACAATTCCTGGATTCTACAACGAAGTAATAGAGCTGAGCGCTAAAGAACGGGAAGACTTGAATAAAGCGCCCTACAACGAAACTGAATACAAACAGGATCTCGAGGTTGCTGAATTATGGGGCGAAAAAGGATACACAACTGCCGAACGTACCGGCACCCGCCCAACCCTGGAGGTAAATGGAATATGGGGAGGCTATATCGGCGAGGGGGCTAAAACAGTTTTGCCTTCTAAAGCTTTTGCCAAGATTTCTATGCGGCTCGTTCCAAATCAAAATTCGACAGAAATTACGAAACTGTTTCAGGAGCACTTTAAAAAAATCGCTTCTAAAAGCGTAAAAGTGAAAGTTAGCCCTCATCATGGTGGTGAACCGGTGGTCACACCGACAGATAGCATCGCTTATAAAGCCGCTCAGAAAGCTATTCTGGAATCCTTCGGAAAAGAACCGATCCCCACCAGGGGGGGCGGCAGTATTCCTGTAGTTGCCTTGTTTGAAAAGGAACTGGGGATAAAAACAGTTTTGATGGGATTTGGACTTGCTAGTGATAACCTGCATTCTCCAAATGAGAAGTTCGATATCGCCAATTTTTACAAGGGAATTGAAACAATTCCTCTGTTTTACAAGTATTTTAGTGAATTGAGCGGTTCATAGTCAGGGTCAGCAGATTTCAGCGGTAAACCCTGATCTTTATTAACTCAAATGCTCCATTTCTCACAGTCCTTTAAAAAATCTTCATCAGCATCCGCCCCAATTCCGGGGCTTTCTGGTATGTCTAAAAAATATCCCGTATAAATTACACCACCGACTGTCGGGTCCGCCAAGTGCCCAAGCAGGCAGGTGTCCAGGTCAAAAAATTCAATATTCTTGCAGGCATAGGCAAAATGCAAATTTGCGCTTAATGCTATTCTGCTCTCCAGCATGCTGCCGATCATACATGGAATACCCGATTCAAAGGCCACCTCATGGATTTTTAGCCCTTCGTTAATACCGCCCGATTTGGCAAACTTGATGTTTAAATAATCGCAACTTTGAGATTTAATGAGTTTTCTGGCATCGTGATGATTATAGCAACTTTCATCGGCCATGAGCTTGATATTCGTTTGTTCTTTGAGATCCGGAAGCCGGTCATCGTACCATGTTCGCATAGGCTGTTCACAGAATTCAATATTCAGATCTTTCATTCCATTTAGACACAGAACTGCAGCATCGAAATCCCAGCCCTGGTTTGCATCTATCCGGAGGATCATTTTTTCGCCGATCGCCTCCCGTATTTTGTGGATTCGATCAAGATCATCGCCAGGTTTTTTACCCAATTTAATTTTCAATATCGTCGCACCCGCTTTTTTATATTTCAGGGCCAAATCGGCCATTTCCCCTGAAGTGCCAATACCAATGGTCATATCGGTCTCGATAATTCTTTTTTCTCCGCCAAGATATTTATATAAAGGCTGTCCTGCAGCTTTTGCTGCCAGATCGTACAAAGCCATGTCGAACGCACTTTTAATAGTGGGATTATGTGCCGCAGCATTATGGAGATCCTGAATACGTGCCGGAATATCAGAAGCATCTTTACCTTTCCAGACTTTTGCGAAATCTTTTGCCATAGCCAGACAGGTATCCTGGGTCTCTCCAACAATCATCGGAAATGCTGAACATTCACCAACCCCGTAGTGGTTTGAATCAGTATGGACCCTGATGAAAACATTCTGTGCATAATCCATGATTCCGGTGGCAATCACAAAAGGCTCCATCGGAATGCTGAAACGGTAAATATCTATACAGGTGATTTTCATTTGAATATAATTTGTTTTGTGTGATCGGTAAGCCTGCCTGCTGCCGGCAGGCACATTCACGTTTCATGGCCGAAATTAAGACTTTCGCAGCTATGCCGGAAAAATAGATCGTTAAACTTTAATTATTTCAAACCCTTAGTATTACATTATTATAGAAAGAGCCAGCTAATTTCATCATCCCTTTGCTACTTTTGTTAATCAGATAGCATTTATGGCCAACAAATTAAAAGATCAAACCTCTCCGTATTTATTGCAGCATGCAAATAATCCAGTCGACTGGTATCCTTGGGGCGACGAGGCCTTATCTCTGGCTAAATCGCAAAATAAGCTGATATTAGTGAGTATTGGTTATTCTGCCTGTCACTGGTGTCATGTGATGGAGCATGAAAGTTTTGAGGATCAGCAGGTGGCAGATGTGATGAATGAACGTTTTGTCTGTATAAAAATCGATCGCGAAGTAAGACCAGATATAGATCAGATCTATATGAATGCCGTGCAATTAATGACCGGTAGCGGGGGATGGCCCCTTAATTGTTTTTGCCTGCCCGATCAGAGACCCATTTACGGAGGCACTTATTTTCGAAAAAACGACTGGGTCGGTCTGCTCAATAATCTCGCGGATTTTTGGGCGAACAAGCCCGCGGAAGCAGAAGAGTATGCTGTAAGACTTACTCATGGCATCCGCCAGAGCGAGCAGCTGGCCCCCGTGAAAAGCGAAGTTAAATTCACTAAAAAGGATATCCTGGAAATATTTCAGCCCTGGAAACGGTCCTTCGATCTTGTTGATGGGGGATATAACCGTGCTCCTAAATTCCCTCTGCCTAACAACTGGCAGTTCATGCTTCGTTATGCGCATCTTATGAATGATAATGCTGCCTATGTCGCACTAAATGTAACTCTTCAGAAGATGGCTTTTGGTGGGATCTATGACCAGGTTGGAGGAGGCTTTTCGCGATATTCTGTTGACGGCAAATGGCATGTTCCCCACTTTGAAAAGATGCTCTATGATAATGCACAGTTAGTATCGCTTTTTTCGGAGGCATATCAATGCGTTAAAAATGAACTGTACAAGGATGTCGTGTTTGAAACCCTGGAATTTATTGAAAGAGAAATGACATCCCCGGAAGGTGGCTTTTATTCGGCTCTGGATGCGGATAGTGAAGGCATCGAAGGTAAGTTTTATACCTTCACCAAAGCGGAGTTAAAAGCTATCCTGGGGGAGGAAGAAGACCTGTTTTCGATCTACTTTAATGTTACCGATGAAGGGAACTGGGAAGAAGAACAAACAAATATTTTACTCAGAAAGCTTGACAATGATGAACTGGCCAAAAAACTTGGCCTTAACGAACCGGAATTGAAGCTAAAGATCTCAAATGCGAAGGAAAAGGTTCTAAAGGCCAGGTCAGCGCGGATTCGGCCCGGTTTAGACCATAAAATATTGGCTTCCTGGAATGGGATGATGTTAAAGGCATATACAGATGCTTACCGCGTATTTGGAAAACAGCAATTTCTTCAACAAGCCATAAAAAGCGCTGATTTCATTATTAATAAGCTTTTTTATGATGGTAAGCTTATGAGGGTCTACAGCGCCTCACTGTTCTCAGATGCGTTTTTGGATGATTATGCGTTTATAATTGATGGATTGACTGGACTTTATGAAGTTACTTTTGATGAAAAATGGTTACTGATCTCAAAGAAATTGACAGATCATGCCATTTCTGATTTTCATGATCAGGAGAGTGGTATGTTTAATTACACATCTGCGAAAAGTGAGGTGCTGATCGCAAGAAAGCAGGAAATTACAGACAATGTTATTTCCTCCTCTAATTCGGTAATGGCTAACAACCTTTATCGATTGGGGCATTTTTTTGACGATTCAGTGTATTTAGGAATTTCAAACCAGATGTTGAAAACGGTCCAGCCCCACATCATAAAATATCCTTCAGGCTATGCAAACTGGGGAGTGCTATTGTTGAGTAGAATTTTCGGACTTTATGAAATTGCAATTGCCGGCCCGGATGCTGAGATAAAGAGACGGGAAATGGAAGATTATTACATTCCCAATAAAATACTTTTGGGAGGATCATCTGGAACATTACCTTTGCTGAAAGGTAAAATGAGTAAGGAAACTAAAATATTTGTGTGCCAAAACAGAACCTGTTCATTACCTGTTACAACAATAACAGACGCAATTAAACTGGTTAATAACATCGGTTCAGTCGCAGGCTAGAGCTGACGATCATACCGTTATCGATATTTAAAACTATTGAATTAGGCACTTTTTTAATATTATAATTATGCTTAAATTGCTAAGAAAA
>JBBJNR010000059.1:0-21475 GCA_037719315.1 Daejeonella sp. | reverse complement strand
ACCTTATAAGGGTCAGGACGTATTCTCCATACCTTAACCAGTGGCTCACTGATGCCTATAACCAGTATGATTTGCCCTGGTTCAGGGAAGAAAAGACCAGCCGTACCGCCGATTTCGATAACGACGGTAAATCACAACTGGTACTTTTTAACACGACTACCCGTTCCTGGACGGTACAGAATCAGACATTGGCAATCCCAGTCTGGGGTCAGGCAGGAGACGTGCCGGTGTCGGCAGATTACGACGGGGATGGCCGTACCGAGCGAGCAGTCTACCGCCCGTCAAACGGTTACTGGTCGATTCTGGGCTTACCCCAGTTTTCTAAAACATGGGGAGGTGATGCGAGCGATATCCCTGTACCGGCGGATTATGACGGCGACGGAAAAATCAACATAGCGGTTTATCGCGCTTCCAATGGTAACTGGAACATTGATAATGCCCCTGATGTAGAACCTTTCGGCCAGGCAGGAGATATCCCTGTACCAGCAGATTATGACGGTGACGGGAAAGTCAACGTAGCGGTCTTTCGTCCCTCCACCCGGATCTGGCACCTTGATGGCATTGAGCCGGATGTCTGGTGGGGGCAGGCAGGAGATATTCCTGTACCCGGAGACTACAACGGCGACGGGATAGTTGATATTGCCGTTTGGCGACCATCCACCGGGAAATGGCTGATACAGGGTATGGCAGATATTACCCTTAACTACTTCAACAGCGGCGATATTCCCGCACCGGGAGATTATTTCGGGTTAGGTAAAACCCAGCCGGCGGTGTACCGTCCATCGAATAAGACCTTATACCGTTATAATAACGGCACGGTAACAAGTATTGTGCTGGGTGTAAACGGGGATAAAGTGGTTAATTTCCCATATCATATACGCAAGTTCTTTTTCCCGTAATGATTTAGTGTCTGAATTACGCTCAAGGTCCCGAAAAACGAGGCCTTGAGCGTTTATCCATAGTGTTAGCAAAGATGAAACCGAGTTCGATTTATTTCATTTATTTATCTGTGTTCTTTTTCGGGTTTTTCAGCGCTACAGCGCTCCCGGCCCAGGTCTTTACCTCCCGGCAAGAAGAAATGCTTATTGGGAAGGCATTCTACCTGCTTCTCGTGCTGAGCAAGGATAAAAAACTTAGAGAGATACTCGAAAGAGATGAAGTGCTGGCTAATCTGAGTTCTCAGAAATTAAATAACATACAGGCTGCCCTCCAAGAATGCGCTACCACAGACTGCCTGGGCGAGGCGGTAAAATGGAAAGAGACTGAAATGGAGCAGACAGAAAATGCGCTGGTCAAATTATATAAGACACATAATAGTACTTTTATAAAACTTGTACAGGAACTGAAAACTAATGGTACATACAGGCTATACGGATCCATGACTGATACCGTATTCATTCAAAAAGTATGGAACCTTACTGCCAGAGGAATGAACCATATTGCTGGGGTGTATTTGCAGGCAGAAAAGCCCCTCTACCCCCGTATCGATTCGATCAGTTACCGGGCGGATGATCCGTATTTTAAGGAAGGCGTATGGGCCTCGGGCAAAAAGAGCATCGCTACCCTAAAGAATAAAAAGGCGCTCTTCTTTGAACTGCCTTTACAACTGATGCTTAGCGCATTAAAGATCAACGGCCGGAATGAGGCGACCAGGTATGAGCCGCTTACGAGGGGAATGAACCGGAAACCTTTTAAAGCGGTGAGAAAGACCGACTGGAAAGAATACCGGTACAGCGTCATCCTGGTACCGGGCCAGGGCCCTGAAGATCCGGAAATAGTGCTCGATCCGATAGCCAAAGAGCGCATGAAACTGGCCGTCCGGTATTATAACGATAAAGCAGCTCCGTTCATTATTGTGTCAGGTGGGAATGTGCATCCTTATAAAACGCGTTTTAACGAAGCGGTGGAAATGAAAAAATATATGGTCGACTCGTTAAAATTACCAAAGTGGGCGGTGATCATCGAACCTCACGCCCGGCATACCACTACCAATTTACGTAACACTTCCAGGATCTTGTTACGGTTTAACATCCCTTTTCAAATGCCTGTACTTATTACTACCACTTCCGCTCAAAATAATTATATCCACACAAAATTGGGAAAAAGGGCCCAGGATGAATTAGGCTATCTTCTTTACAAGGACCTTAAAAAGATAAGCGATGAGGTAAGCGAATTTTACCCGGTACTATCAGTTCAGCAAAGTAATCCATTTGATATACTAGATCCCTGACAAACATACGCTTATGAACACTAAAAACAATTTTCTGAAATACGGCACACACGCAGTTCTGCTGCTTTTCCTGATCCACACTGCAGGCTTTGTTTCCGCACAGCAAAAACCCCAGCCTCTTAATATCGTATTTTTATTTGCCGACGACCTGGGGATGCCTGATCTGGGGGTTTACGGGAACCAGGCTATTCATACTCCGAACTTGGACCGGCTGGCTAAAGAAAGCGTGTTGTTTACCAGGGCGTATGTTACCAGTCCGCAGTGCAGCCCGAGCAGGGCTTCCATTTTAACGGGCAGATCGCCTCATGTTGTAGGAGCATCCAGGCTACATGTCGATGCTCAAAAGGAATTTACTTCTGTGATCCAATTATTAAAGCAGGGAGGGTATTATACAGGCGCCTACCGCAAGGTGCATCAGGAACACATTGAAGCTCAATTTGATTACAAGGGAGATAAAGATCTTACAGCGTTCTTTTCGAAACGCCCTGCAGACAAACCTTTTTTTCTGTGGTTTGGATCAACAGATCCTCACCGGCCGTACCAGTCCGGAACATATAGTTACCAGCACGATCCTCAGAAACTTTCAGTTCCTGATTATTTACCTGATACAAAAGCAGTACGTGAGGACCTGGCAAATTATTACAATGAAATAACACGCTTTGACAAAGAATGCGGAGAAATACTTCAGCTTCTCGATAAGAATAATCTTTCAGAAAATACAATAGTTGTCGTATCCAGTGACAACGGAAAGCCTTTCCCGCGTGCCAAATCCACATTGTATGAATCCGGTATACACATTCCATTAATCGTAAAGTGGCCAGGAATATCAAAGGCAGGCTCGAAGCGTGACGAACTCGTATCGCTGTTGGATCTGACGCCCACCTGGCTGGATGGGGCCGGGTTGCCTGTGCCGGTCGAAATGGAAGGTAATTCTCTTCGGTCATTACTGAGAGGAAATGTTGGAAAATCCAGGGAATATCTTTTTTCTGAACGCAACTGGCACGACAACTGGGACCCTATGCGTTCGGTCGTAAGTAAACGATATAAACTGATTCAGAATTACCGCCCTGAGGCTCCATGGCTCAGCACGCTCGACCGTTTGTATTCTCCTGCATGGGAAGAATATGAGAAGCTGAAAAACCAGGGTCAACTGGGTAAAAAACTTCAATGGTTCTTTGCTGCCTCTAAGCCGGAGACAGAGTTTTACGATCTGGAAAACGATCCCGGCGAATGGAACAATCTGGCCCGTGATCCCGCATATCAAACATTAGTGATGCAGCATCAATCTGCGTTGGCAAAATGGATGAACGATACACATGATTTTCTGCCGGCGCCAGGCAGGTCATTTCCGGAAAAAAGCAAATTTGATGAAAAGTACGATCCCCTTAATGCCGGAAAAATAAAGAATAAAAAATAGATATATGCCCCCACCACAGTTAAAGATTGGTTTATTTGGTATCGGATTGCAAGCCTATTGGAGTCAGTTTGAAGGTTTAAAAGAACGTTTGGAACAAAATCTTAATATTGTAGAAGATAAACTGCAGGCCGTTCATCCTAACATTATTAATTTAGGATTGATAGACACCCCGGAAAAAGCCTTTGAGGCCGGTGATATGTTCCGAAAAGAAGATGTTGGCCTTATTTTTCTGTATGTAACAACTTACGCACTATCTTCAACTGTATTACCTGTTGTAATGCGGGCAAAAGTGCCGGTGATCATCCTGAATATTTCCCCTGGTGAGGCAATAGATTATAATGTATTTAACAACTTAAAAGATCGTACTAAAATGACGGGGGAGTGGCTCGCTTCCTGTTCGGCCTGCGCTGTTCCTGAGATTGCCAATGTATTTAAACGTACAGGTGTGAAATTTCAGCAGATAACCGGGATGTTATACAATGATGATGAATGCTGGGATGAGGTATCTGAATGGGTGGAAGCGGCGAGAGTTGCTCATATCATGGCTTATAACCGGATGGGGTGTATTGGACATTATTACAGTGGCATGCTCGATATATATTCGGATCTTACACAGCACTATGGCACCTTTGGCGGGCATATAGAATTGCTTGAAATGGAAGAGTTAGCCAGCTTGCGCAAAGAAGTTTCTGAAGATGATATTAACGCCAGGCTTAAACTAATTGATGAAGCATTTGACGTTCAGCCAGACTGCGATGCAATGCAACTCAGACATGCAGCCCGGACATCTGTAGCTCTCGACAAATTAGTTGAAATACATAAATTGGGTTCGCTGGCCTATTATTATAAAGGCACAGGAAATGCCGACAATGAGGATGCGGTCAATTCCATTATTTTGGGTAACTCATTATTAACTGCGAGAGGTATACCTGTAGCTGGTGAATACGAGATAAAAAATGCCCAGGCTATGAAAATTATGGATAGTTTCAATGCAGGAGGATCCTTCACCGAATATTATGCAATTGATTTTAAAGAGGATGTTGTTCTGATGGGGCACGACGGCCCAGGTCATCTCGCTATAGCGGAGGGTAAAACCAAAGTGAGACCTTTAGAAGTATATCATGGTAAAGTGGGTTATGGTTTATCGGTCGAAATGTCTGTCAGGAATGGCCCGGTTACATTACTCTCTGTTACAGAAAGCTCCGATCATAAGCTGATGTTATTGGTTGCCGAAGGGGAATCAGTGCCAGGGCCTATACTCGAGATCGGTAACACAAATAGTCGTTATAAATTTAGCATCGGTGCACGAAAGTTTGTGAACGAGTGGAATAGCCATGGTCCCGCTCATCATTGCGCTATCGGAATCGGCCATATCAGTTCAAAGATCAAAAAACTTGGTCAATTATTAAATATAGAAGTTGCACAGGTTTGTTAAATTACAGCACTGATTTCGATGAACCAGCTACGATGCCGGGTTCTCTTCCAGGAACGCATTCTACAATTCGTTCAGGAAGCTGGCGGTCTGAGCCCACTGCATTACATACAAAGTCTGAAATAGATTTGGTATAATGCCTGTATTTGTCCTGTATTATAATTCAGTACAACTCTATCGGAAACTAAGCTGCGATAATTTCTTCCATAAGTTGAGTACCTATACCCGAGCCCTGATATTTGGGATCAACTCCTATAAACCATAAATAATACATGGGTTTTTTTGGTTGAAGTTTTTTAATCTTTGATTCTCTACCCATTGCTTTGCCACGATTGGTTATACCGATACAATTAAATATCAGCTTTACATCCAATAAGATTGATTTAAGGGTGGTTCTTTTCTGATCCGGAAACAATACTAATGCACATGCTTTTTTATCGTCCGACAGAAGGATATCCCCAAAAGCATAACAAACCTCGAAGGAGAGTGCATCAGTGATTTAATTCTTTCAGCTCTTTTTGCATCCTGCTGTATTATGTAATTAACGCTGTGATTATCGTCGGAAGATCTGGTAAGAATACTACAACTAAATCTTTATTACTGTATTTGGCTTTTATCATTTGAATTGATCTCAACAGGTTAGATTCTCATAGGGCGCTATTTATCATGTATTTGTTTCAAATCTTGTCCACATTGGCGCTTTGAACCTTAATATTCCGTCTAAAAAGCTATAAGTATTCAAAAAAACAAGAGCCATTTTTAGACTAATTAGGGGTTTTTTAATCTCCTGTTTCAAGGATCAAGAGGATCGGATGGATCGCCATGTAGTGACGTGCGGACTGGATAGTATTCGGTTTCCTTGTCGTTAAGCTTTTTTATGGTGGTGTAGGGGATATATTGAAGGTCTCTAATCGCCGTCTTATCCATATTTCCGGATATATAATTTGTTTGACTGGTGTCCGTTACGATTAAGACAGGCTTATCGGCGGGTATGGCGAAATTATAAATGATCCGGTTCGTATTGCGAAGGTTTGTCGTGGTGTGGCGGGCGTGAGGTTCTATGAAAATAGCTTCGTTCGGTATTTTAAGCTCACTGACCAGATACTTCTTCATTTCGACAGCCTCGTTGTAGGGCGTTTTGAAGGGGTGTACATTACCGCCAGAAACCACTATGAAGGGGGCTGCTCCCTGTCGGAAACGAATTGCCCCGTCTTTAAGGCGACTTATTGCACCGCTATCGAGCCTGACTCCCGGCGTCTCCGGGCCTAAACCGGGAACCAGTATAAGGCTATACTTATAAGCTCCCCAATCTGTTCCAGGGAGTTTTTTGAACGGCAGGCTGTTGTCACCGCTTGCCATGGGCTCATATCTTGCCGCTTCATTTCTACCATTGATATCCATGACAGACAATGCGCTGCGGAGAGGTATTTCAAAAAACGATCGGGTCTTTTTTTCCTGAATCACCTCCAGTGCATTGTGCACCTGCCTGTAGAATGTAGTATCTCCGCTTGAAAAACTGATCGAATCGATCTTGTCGTACCTTGGCCTGGTACCCAGCAAATAGACTTCTATCATACGGTTAAGCCCGGCGAAAACATCTGCGCCTGCCCTGCGGAGCATGGCCGTGTCAGGCAGGTTCTCATAAAGTGCGTAGCTACCGTCCGCCCTGAGCTTCACGGCAAGCTTTCTAAATGCCTTGCGGCCGTTATATAACCTGACGATCTCGTCAGCAAAAGCATTTTGTTCACTCTCTTTGAAGAGCACTGCTTTGGCATAACATTCAGGTGCATCAGCGCAATTCAGTGCCCTGGTTAAGTCTTCATGTTTACCAGCAGCGATAAATGCAAGGATCGTATCCTTTTCAATAAGCCTTCCTAATCTCCTGTTTTGCTGAAAGTGCCAAAGCAGGGGAAAATTTTTACGCACTAGGATGTTATTAGTAGGCTGGTCTGGAGGTGGCTGTTCTTGCGAATAGACAGGACTAGCGCACAACATTACGGTGCAATGAAAAAGGCATCCTATATAAGCATGCAAATAAATTCTAAGTTGCATATTAATAAATTAATCGGTGGAAAAATACAATGCTATTTGGGGGTAGTATCTTCTAATTATCGTAGGAATATCAGCTGCCTATGGCAATCTCCGGTTAGCCCCTATACGCCCGGTTAAATTATCCCCGAGTTCCTTACGTGCATCTTCGGCTATTTTCTGCAGTTGCTGGTAGATATCAGGAAACATTTCCTTTACATCATATCGCTCACCGGGATCTCTTCTGAGGTCGAACATGGCCGGTGTTAAGATTTCACCAGGTCTATATGGTCCTGGAAAGCCGTCCTTTCCAGGAAGGACATCTTCATAAGAACGGTATTTATGAGGGAGAACCAACTTCCAATAGCCTTTTCTTACTGCTTCCAGGTCATTTTGATTATAATAGTAATAAAAAGTCCGGTCAGTCAACTGGACTTCCTCGTTCCGGGTTAATACTGCTGATATGTCCAGCCCGTCAATTTTGCTTTCGGGTAGCGCGGCACCTGTAATCGCCGCCAGCGTAGGTAAAATGTCAATGGTGCTGGTAAATGCATTGGATACTGATCCTGGCTTAATTTTCCCCGGCCATCGTACAATACCCGGGACGTGTGTTCCGCCTTCCCAACTAGTGCCTTTGCCCTCGCGGAGCCCTGCAGTAGAGCCGCCATGATTTCCAAAATTTAGCCAAGGTCCGTTATCACTGGCCAGTATAATGATAGTATTGTCGCTGATGCGTAGTTCATTGAGAGTTTTGATGATCTGTCCTACTGACCAATCGATCTCCAACATTACATCTCCATACATGCCTAAGTCACTTTTGCCCCTGAATTTAGCTGACGCCATGATCGGTACGTGAGGCATAGAATGGGCGAGGTACAGAAAAAAAGGCGACTTCTTATTTTCCCTGATAAATCTTACGACCCTGTCAGTATACTTGCCAACCAGTTTCCCCTGGTCATCCAGGCTACGCACTATCATGCTGGTATCAGGCAACGTCTGGCCTGCCCGTATTTCAAGTAAAGGGAGCGGCGGATAGTCGCCGTATCTGGGTTGCCCCGGAACAGCTGGTTGCCCATCAAAATTCACAGCCCACATATCGTTTGAGTAGGGCAGCCCCAGGTATTCATCAAAACCCTGCATGGTGGGAAGGAAGCCGGGTTTGTTGCCGAGGTGCCATTTACCTACCATGCCTGTTTTATATCCTTTTCCCTTCAAGAGATCGGCGATCGTAATTTCTTCGGGATTCAACCCAATACTTTGTCTCGGAGAAAAGGCACCAAACATACCGATCCTGTTAGGGTAGCACCCGGTAAGCAGGGCAGCCCGAGAGGCCGTACACGTGGCCTGAGGCGTGTGGAAATTGGTAAGCCGCATCCCTTCAGCAGCAAGCCTATCGATATTTTGGGTCTTGTAACCCACAGCCCCGAAACAGCTTAAGTCTCCCAATCCCATATCATCCATAAATATGATGATGATATTAGGCCTTGGCGTATCTGCAGCAATTGTCATCGGCCGGCATGTCAAAATCAGAAGGACGATTAAAATGATCTTAAAATTCTCATTTGTTTTCATATGATCGTTTTTTTTAGTGTAACAGTTTCAAACTTTTTCGCCGTCGTCGAGAGTGATGTGATAAGGTCCATCGGCCTCAGGTGTATTCACCGCGATTTTCTAGTTGCTACTAGCATCGGCGACCGTAACGTATTTACGTTTACCCTATGATCTTTGAAATTTTAAGCCGCGCCGAGTTGCGCGCAGTGCCCCATAGCCGGGCCTTGCTGTGTTGCTGAAGCACCAGGTTATCGCTGATCAGCGAGGGCAATACTACCTTGGCAGTTACTTCGGTAGAAACAATATGCAATAGAAGGAGTCTTAAAGTAAATCGTAGCATATGGTCGTTTGTTAGGTATCATGCAGTTTAAGTCCGCCATGCTGATTTAGATCGCAAAGGCGTAAATTATCAGTTATACGGAAACTTAACGCCCCACAGGTATGACCATGTTTGTTGACAAGCTTTCACCCGGCGACACCAGGATATTGCTAACATTCATCTTCAACCGTACTTCCTCCGGGTATTGCCACATCGCCCTCAGCATAATGGTTGTTTCCCGGTGAGGGGGAAGTACTACTTGTCCCAACGGAAGGTTGTCGAGGGTGTAATTACCTGTAACCCTAACATTAAAGGGTATATCGCAGTTATTGCTCAGCTTCACCAGGAGTACGGGTTCATCTTTCCTCAGCAACCGCTCTGTTTTAGCCTGAACAGCTGCTTTGAAAAAAGCTTCGGCTTCAGTTTGCCGTGCAATCAGGTAGTCGTCGAGATACAGTGCGGTCCGTCTGGCGATCAGGGCCTCCTTGACTGCCGCTTCCGTTTTGTCAGTTGCAAAAACAAGTGTCATTGGTCGGTGTGTGCTGGCATATTTCTGGTAAACATCAAGATGCTCGTCGGTGTTGCAGAACATTGTGAGATTATGTTTCATTGCCAGTTGGTGTGCTCTCACATTATATCCCCCGCCGTTGACCACTTCAATTCCGGATAAGATCTTCTTATCTAATAATTCTTTATGGAATGCTGTCAAAACAGCCGTATCACGTATTACCCAGGCAGGCATGTTACCCGGATGGTTATACAGGACGAAGGCGCCTTGCTTTTGTGCTTCCAGGAAAGGTGCCATCAGCTCGCTATGGCTTGCATTATCTTTCATGACAAATTGTTTCTTGCTCACTTTCATGTAATCAAAAGACAGGTTCGCATCTTTTAAAAACAATGCATTGTTGTGATACGGGGGCACTCTTGGCGATATTTCGGCACCTTTAATAATCAGGATAGGTTTACCTTTAGCATAGGCGGTTGCTATATCGTAAGAACGGTTGTTGTCCTTTTTTATATCGTCAGAAGAACTTTCAAAGTCGATATGCTCTGTGAGCGATATAGCATCAAGGCCATCACGCAATGCCTCGTCAACCCTGAACGTGGGCCAGACTTTACCGTCAGAAAAAATGGTATGCAAGTGAAAATCACATTTCAGGGTTTTGTAACCCGGCAGATCTGGCAGAGATTGGATTTTGCGCGCGTTTGCAGACTCCGGTACTTGTGCGAAACAGGTACATGCAACAGTAGAAAGTAATAGTAGGGTAGTGAATGGATATTTCATGTTAAACTAGAGGAGATAGTCCGTGTTTCGTTAAAATAATTTGTTGATCTTGCCCAATCTGGATAAATTAGGTAGTATCGAAACGAATGTCCGATACTACCTTGTAACTGTCTCAATAGGTTGAGTCGTACTACTAATTAGGCACTACTGCGATTGCGTTGGTTAATGAATTGCGTTGTCTGTCAAACGGAGGTGTAGATGAAGTACCAAGACCGTCAGGATAATTCACTACTCCTCTGTCTCCATATCCGGGAATATACATGGTTGTAGAGCCCCCACCATCCAGGTTGAGCGCATACTTAGCCCTGAAATACGATTGCAAAAACTGTGTAAGATCCTGGCATGATAAACCGAATGTATCGGTACCACTTCCGTTACCGTCTACCGTGATCAGTAAAATGTGGTTATTACTGGTCACAGCGATGGCCGTACGGTGTAAGGTCTCACCCATTTTATACATGCTGCTTCCGGAGTATAAGCCACTGGTATAATAGGTATTGTCTAATCCGTAATTAACAGAGTTGTAATTGACAGTTAATATCGGGGCTCCAGACATTATATTAGAATATCCTGTATACGGACTTTGCTTATAAACGTCAAACACGGTGTTATCACTGGGGTTATTCTTCACAATATGGCATTTGCTCATCCCGAAGGTATTTGTGCTGAAATCCCAATGAAATTCGCCCTCATGCTGCCACCAATACTGGCTGTTATATGAAACATCATTATCCCAGTAGGAAGCATCACTGGTGCCCGGCGAGTCGTATACGATCGTACCTCCTAATTTCAGGAATGCCACATGTTTCTGATGATCGGGATCAGTTACGGTGGAATTACCACGGTTCCCAAATGTTCCGTTAATCCCCGCTACTGCACCAGATACTGAGTTAATCATTGATGAGGTAGTAGTTGCACTTGCCTTATCTAATACTTTAGTGGTAAACTTGAAATAAGCTGGATCCAGTTCAAGAACATTTATATGTTGCGCGCCAATTTGTTGCTTGTACCTGGCATAGTAATCAATCCTGTTGAACCTATACCATTTCAAACCAGTAGCAAGCGTTGTTTCCGTCCAGCCGTTTGTCTTTAGCAGTGTCCTTGTCGTCGTGACCAGCTTTCGGATTGCATGATTCTGAACATCCGCAACGAACAGGTTACCTGTAGCATCGATCGCAAGGGCAGCCGGTGTATTGAATTTGATAAAATCCCCGTTTCGAGCACCAGCGGTACTGTCTCCCGCAAGTGTGGACAGGTACTCACCCGGTGCCCACCTGCGAATGTTGTGATTTACAATATCTGCAATATATACCGTACCGCTGGTTGTGCACGCTATACCGTAGGGCTCTCTAAATTTAGCAATGTGAGAAGGTCCGTCTATATGACCTGTATCAGCGACGCCAGCCACCGGAGGGCTGCCAATGTATGTGCTTACTACACCCGATGGGATTGTTATCCTGCGGACGCATGCATTATAGCGATCGGCAACAAGTATGTTACCACTGCTGCCCAGGGTTATCCCTGTGGGTTGATTAAATTTAGCGGCCGTACCGGTACCGTCAGCATAACCTTGCGTGCTTCCGGCAAGCGTAGTGACATTGCCTGTCGTTGGGATTTTCCTGATCCTGTGATTACGGGAATCTGCTACATAGACAGTCCCGTCAGTGGCAACTGAAACGTCAATCGGCCAGTTGAACCGGGCCGTACTGCGCGAACAGTTATCCACAAATCCGGTAGTACCGTCGCCGGCATAGGTGGTAACCACCCCGGCAGGCGTAATTTTGCGAATAGCGCCATTATCGCGGTCGGCCACGTAAATATTGTTTGACGCATCGGTTGCCAGCTTTATTGGATTAGCAAACCTCGCAGCTGTTCCAGTACCGTTCACAAAACCCGGCGTGCCGCTGCTTGAACCGGCGAATACAGATACGGTTCCCGTTGTGGTAATCTTTCGTATACAATTGTTATCACGGTCGGTAACAAACATATTCCCGTTCGAATCAAATGCTATACCCTGGGGGGCGTTGAATCTGGCGGTTGTAAGACTCCCGTTCACCAAACCCGAACTGCCGAGCACACCGGCATAGGTTTCGGCCTTGTAGACGGAATCGGTACCCCCTCCTCCGCCGGGGTTTCCCATGAACATTGTTTTCTTAATAGCATCAGGCGACATTTTGTCGAGCATGGGTGATTCTTTGCATGAGGATAGTACTGCGACCATCAGAAGTAATAATGTAAGCTTTTTCATAACGATTTTCTTTTATAATACTTGATATATGCGTGTTTATGCGTGTTTCCCTATTATATTGCTTACCTATGAAAGATAAAAATGAATAGGTAGTGTCACTTCAGTGGTAAACATTTAATAGCCGACGTTCTGCACCAACTTCGGGTTCAGGGCCAGGTCTTGGGTAGGCAGGGGCTCGAGATAGTATTTATCCAGCCAGCCGGCAGGTTTCCCGAAGTACTCGACATAACCCTGAGTTCCACCACCATTGATCTTAAGGCGGTTGCCGTAATCTGCATTCCGCACCCAGGCGCCCAGTGGCTGTTTGTTGAGATAGGTGCCTTTTTTCCAGCGTTTCAGGTCATTGAATCGGAATCCCTCTCCCATGAGTTCGACTCTGCGCTCGCGGCGAATCTCCCACAAAATTGGGTCGACCGCGGGGTCACGCTTGGTATCAAATGATGCGTTGACCTGCCCTACTACCAGGTTTGGCATAGATACGCGTGCACGCAGCTTGTTGATGGTGGCATCGGCCATGGACTGGTTAAACGAGCCCAGCTCCCACATCAACTCTGCATAATTCAGAAGAACTTCTTCGATGCGGAATAAGGGGGCATCATTTGTGGAATTATTCGCGTTATCGAGAGGAATCCGGTTATAAAATTTCCAGAAGAAATACCCCAATTCGCTTACGGCCTGCGGCTGTCCGGTATTGAATCCCCTGAAGTGCGGCGACTGGCTGATCACGTTCCCAGTATCCCAGTTCTTGCTCCAGGCCAGCATCGGCAGGGATTTGTTCGTTCCGCCGATGTTCTTCATGAGGTTAATGTATTCGGCATCGGCCGGGTTGCTGGTGTTGGTCCAGGTGGGTTGCTTAGCTACCGTTACTTTATACGGAGGTAACACGGAATAATACAGCCTGCGGTCGCGGTTGCGGAACTCGTTGAACATACCGATGTCGCCTGCATAGACGGTACTGGTGGAGATGGGTTTGCCGTCGCTGCACAGGTAACTTTCTACAGCGTCTTTGGTGAGGTCCCAGAACCAGCTGGTGCTGCCGGCAAACCGGGGATTGGCATGATTGGTCAGGTTGGCAGCGTATTGCTTGAACAGGATGATTCCCGGCTTGCCATCCAGATCTTCCGAGTTGAAGACATCGTCGTAATTAGTTATCAGCGACGGGTAAGCGGTCAATAATTTCTCTGAAGCAGTTTTAGAGGCCTGCAGGTAAGTACTCGCATCCTGCAAGCCGCGGTATTTGCGCCAGGTGCCTTCGAATAATCCGAATCGGGAGATCAATGCCCTCACCACGTTCGTATTGATTGTATTTTTTCCATCGCCGGCGGGCTTGATGTTGGCCTCAGCATACAGCAGGTTGTCCAGGATGTTTTTCGCTACAACGTCTCTCGGTGTCCGCGGTCCGTACAATACGCTGGCCGAGGTATCAGTCAGGGCGTATTCGATCCAGGACACATCGCCGAAGGCCGCGATCAGGTCATAGTAACGTAACGCTCTGAAAAAATACCCGACGCTACGCCAGTGCTTTTTATCGTTTTCGGAGAGCTTGGACCCATCGATATTATCCAGCATCACGTTTACGCGCCGTATATAACTGAAGTTCCATTGTGCCGGTACCTGGCTAAGGGTGTTGCTTCCGTCGGCCGGTATGATCTTAGTCTGGTAGGCGTATTCGCTCATTGCTCCGGCACGAGTCTCGTTCATGTTGTCGCTGATGTAATCCGAGTGCATCGCGGGCGGAAAGACGGCGGCTGTGCCATACCCGCCCATCTGGTCATATAATCCCCAGGTGTAGGTCTTGAAGTTGTTATAATCGATAAAGGCGGTTTCCGGAACGAGCTTGTCCTGGGGGAGTTTATTTAGTAGATCCTTCTTGCAGGCAACCGCTAAGACTGCCAGTACCACAATTATATATCTTTTCATCATCAATAAGTATTAAGATTAAAATGAGAGATTAATCCCGAAGGAGAATTGCCGCATAAAAGGATATTCGTATCCCTGAAAGCCGGCTCTGGTGATATCTGGATCCAGCCCATTCGGCATCTGATCGAAAACAAATGCGTTCTCGACACTAAAGAAGGTCTGGAACCGGTCTGTTAAGAACTTCTTACTCAGCGCTGAAGGCAGCGTATATCCTAATGTGAGATTCCTTACCCTGAGGTGTGAACCGTTGAGCAGGAACTTGGTCTGCAAGTCCTGGTTGGACGGCTGATTCCCTCGGGCCTGGTCATAAGTCCGGCCCCAGAAAGCATCCCGGTTGGAAGGTGTCCAATAGTTAAGCTGATCGGCATAAATGGTGCCGAAAGAGTAAAAGTTTGGAAACGTAAGCCCATTAGCCCGCCACTGATCCTGTTTGCCTACACCGGTAATCGCGAACGAGAAATCCAGGTTCTTCCAGGTTACCCCGCCGTTGATGCCGAACCGATAGCGCGGGGTGCTGTTTCCGATAATCCTGCGGTCTCCGGGATTGCCCAGCGTCGAAGTGCCGGCATTAACGATCCCGTTACCGTCATAATCTACGAACATCACATCTCCAGGATTGGGCAGTTGGCCTTCTCTCTTTGGTATTCCTGGTTTAAGCGTACCGCCTGTGAGGTTTGCCGATAAGCTTCCGGCGACGAAATCGTTCTCGGTATACAGCCTGGCTGTGGTGTACCCCCAGATCTCGCCCAACTCCTGCCCGACATAGTACTGCGAAAGCACACCTGCCTCGTTCTTTATTTTGGTGATGGTAGACCGGAAATCGGCAAGATTTGCTGCAATGCGGTAGGAAACATTCCCGATCTTGTCGTTCCAGTTGAGTTGCAGCTCGACCCCTTTAGATTCCAGGGCGGCCACGTTCTGTAAGGGGGCAATTGTACCCAGTACGGCTGGCAACTGAATACCTTCGTACAGCAAGTTTTTGGTGTCGCGTTTGAACCAATCGAGGTTTGCGGTAAAGCGTTGGTTAAATAAGCCAAGGTCAAGCCCTACATTCAGCGTCTGCACCGTCGCCCAGGTAAAGTCGCTGCTGACCAGCCCCGGGAAGGACAGGGTAGTTACCTGCTTGTTGTCGTTAAGCCACGAAGCATAGGATGCATCCATAGTAGCAAGGAATGCATACGGGTTATCAATCGCCTGGTTCCCCACGCTACCGAAGGATGCCCGCGGCTTTAACTCGTTCAGCCAGCCCGACATCCCTTCCATGAATTCTTCTTTGGTAACCGACCAGCCTGCCGACACCGATGGGAAAAACCCCGTGCGGTGATTCTCGGGGAATTTGGAAGAGGCATCGTACCGCCCCGTCATACCGAACAGGTATTTTCCAGCGTAGTCATAATTCAGCCGCCCAAACGCACCGGTAACCGCAAACTCGCTATAGCCATCTATGGCCAGCGGAGTCCCGGTGGCCTGGGAAATGGATGGGTAGTCAGCACTGATGATCCCATTGCGTTCCGCACGCTGTAGCTCAAACGAGCTCTCCTCCTGATTATAGCCAGTAAGCACTGAAAAATTATGCTTGCTAAAATTCTTTTCGTAGTTCGCAAAAAGATTGAGGGACCGGTAATCCGTTATTTCGTTGGTTTTCCGGTAGAGCCCAGCGCCGATGCTTTCAACCTGCCGGGTGCGTGCATCTGCGGCGGTAACAACCTTATCGTACACGGTACTGAGTCCTCTCAGGTTATCATAGGTATATTCTCCGGTGACGCGCAAACCCGGTAACGGCTTGATTATGGCCCGCCCGGTAAGCCGGGTATCGTCCAACCGATTTATGGAAGGAGCCCGCAATTTGGCTATATTTTTTGGGGTACCATTAATAACTTTTTCTCCGTTCACAATGATACTGTCGTTCATCGATATGTACGGTGCAAATACCGCCGCCGGACCGAATCCGTCGTTCGCAGGATACGATTTCGTTGAATTATAGTAAGACGCATCAAGCTGTGCGGTAAACCATTCTTTAATATCTGTACTCACGAACGATCGCAGGTTATAGCGCTTGTAAAAGTCCTGTTTGCTTTCGGGCACGATGATCCCGTTCTCATTGACAGTCCCGGCCGAAATACGATACGTTATTTTATCCGATCCGCCGTTCACAGAAAGGTTGTGCATGAATTGCCGGGAATTATCACCGATCACATTTCTGATGGCATCGGTCTCCTTGAGGGGATAGATCACCCCGTTTACAGTCGCGAATCCTTCCGGATAAGCGGCTGGATTTCTATCGTATTCTTTTGCCAATGCCAGCCATGTATCCACGTCATTGCCGGTAAAATAGCCTACTGTACCCATGTCTTTATAGGACTGGATGGTCTGCAGCACCGTAGCCTTGTGTGGAAGGTTCATTGGCGAAGCTATCGTTAGGTTGTTGCTGTAATTGAAGCGCGTCTGCTGATTCTTTGCACCTTTTTTAGTAGTAACAAGGATCACGCCGAATGCGGAGCGCGCCCCATAAATGGCAGCCGAACCAGCGTCTTTCAGTACAGTAATGCTTTCAATATCATTCGGGTCGATCAGGTTCAGGGGGCCGTTGAACGGCACATTATCCACTACAATAAAAGGGCCCTGCGTTTTAATGGCGTTTCCCGAAGTGCCGATGTCAGTAGCTCCGCGTATGTTAAAGTTCCCTACGGACCCGGGCTCTCCGGTTCCGATCGTGACGTTCAGCCCCGGAACAGTACCCTGCAGCAGCGATGCCGTAGTGTTAACCGGCCGGTTTCCTAACACTTCTTCTACATTAACAGTATTAACGGCGCCAGTGAGATTCGCCTTCTTTTGCGTGCCATATCCCACGACCACCACTTCGTTCAGCGCGCTGACTTCTTCTTGCATGACCACATTGATACTGCTGCGACCATTCAGCGGGATCTCCTGCGTGGTAAAACCAATATAGGAGAACACCAGGGTGGCACTTGCGTCGGGTGCGGTAAGTGAGAACGCTCCGTTAGCATCCGTAGCCCCTGCGGTAGCGGTGCCCTTCACTTTCACGCTTACGCCCGGCAGCGTCACGCCTTTATCATCTGTAATTTTACCAGTGATCATTATAGGGGGGATGAAGTTATCTGATGATTTTGAAAGCGGGCGTTTTTCTTTTTTTGATACCACTACCGATCTATCTTCGATAGCATATTCCAAAGGCTGATCTTTAAAGATCTCAGCCAGCACATCCTCCAGATTTGCGTCTTTTACATCGATACTTACCAGCTTAGCACCTCTAAGCGTAGAGGTAGTAAAAAGGAAATCGTAACCGCTTTGTGCCCGGATCTCATTAAAGGCCTTAACCAATGGCACATTCTTTTGAGACAAGGTTATTTTTTGTGCAAAAGAGCTTGCGCTGACCTGTAAAATGGCTGTGACCCAAAACAGCGTTATTAACTTCATAATCAACAGGATTTTACTTGTGCCGCCCGGAGGCTGCACAACGTTTTTTGAATAAAAACTGTACATTTGTGATAGCTTGGTTTTGTATGAACGCCTCGTCATTGTCGAGATGCGAGAGGTATTTCAAGTTGATAATTCTGATTATTTGCCAATCCAAGACACTAGTCATCCCGATTCCTATCGGGATGACTTTTTTTGGATTACCTGAGATAGTATAACTTTACTGCATCACGGTAATCCTCCTTCCTTCTATTTTAAACTGAATAGCCTTTGTCTTTTCAAGCATTTTTAAAACCTGGCTGATATTTTTAGAGCGGGATATAACGCCGTTGAAGCCATCATCAGGAATTTTTCCTTCATATTGAAATTCCACGCCATACCATCTGGAAAGCTTACGGAGAACATCATCTATCTTTTCGTCGTTAAACCGGAAATATCCATTCTTCCAGGCCATTGTCTCTTCGAGATCAGCCTTCTTTACTTCAAGAAAATTTCCGCTAAGTATGCTCTGCTGACCCGGTTCTATAATCTGTTGGCCTTTAGTAGTGGAAACTTTAACTGATCCTTCCAGTAATGTTGTTTTGGTATGACCTTCATCACTGTAAGAACTAATATTGAAATGGGTTCCTAAAACTTCCACAGTTTGATTAGAAGTCGCCACGAGAAACGGTTTATACCTATCCCTGGCAATTTCAAAATAGGCTTCCCCTTGTAATTCCACTTTACGCTGTCCCTGTGAACGAAAAGTGGCAGGATATTTTAAGGATGAAGCAGCATTTAACCAAACATTAGAACCGTCGGGTAGGCGAAGTTGGTATTGGCCACCATTAGGTGTTTCTACAGTATTATATTCAATGGTTTGGGATGTGCCCTCTGTGTTTGAAATGGTATAGACAAGTTGTCCATCGCTGGTTTTGGTAACTATGATTCCCGCTTGTCGCGCCAGTTCACCATTTTTAGCATCGGTCAAACTGATTTTCCGGCCATCGGCCAGGGTTAACATGGCGTTGTTGCCCCCCGGGATAATTTCGGGTTTTACCTTTTGTGTAACGTATTCTTTAGCAGGATTGTCTGAATTACCGATGTAAAAGTATAGCCCGAAAGATACAGCCACAACAAGTGCGGCGGCAGCTGCAAAAGGTCTCCACAAGGAAATACGTGTGGGCTTTTTATGATCGGCCAGCAGACTGGACCAAATAGAATTAGCATCTTCGATCCGGTCTGAGAGCGGGTAATCTTGTGCGTCATCTTCCTGATATTTTAGATACCAACTCTCCAGAAAAGCTTTATCCTGTTCTGTAGCAGTACCTGATCTGTACCTGGTCAATAGTTCTTTTAGTTCTTCTTTTAACATAATTATAAACGGGTTGGCTTTACCCTATAATAGTAAGACAAGAAGAGCGGACTGAACAGGTAGTAGAAAATGAAAAATTATTTTGGATCAATAATCCATAGCAGATACACCATACCACCAAGTTTGATTCTCAGTATTTTTAATGCATTGGTTAGGTGTTTGCTCACAGTTTGCTCAGATATATTCAGTTTTTTAGCAATTTCTTTATGTGTAAGGTGCTCTTTACGGCTTAGTTCAAAGACCTCGCGCATTTTGGGTGTAAGGGCTGCGATTTCCTTCTCGATCAATGCTGCGAGTTGGTTTTCCCTGACCAGGTGATCTGTTATGACATGTTCCTGCTGGGAAAACGTCAACATCGAATCCAAGTATTTTGCCTGCACATTTTGATGAGCAATCTGATTTAAAATAATATTGCGAATTGAAGCATATAAAAATCCAGACAGGTTTGTGCTTACCTGGAGATTTTCACGTCTCGACCACAGCATGGCAAATACCTCTTGGACAACATCTTTTGCTGCTTCACGATCGCGGCACTTTTTGTAAGCATGACTGATCATTACAAAAATATAACGATCGTATATTTCGGCAAAAGCAGCTCTGTCGCCTTCTTTTAGAAGAGAGACTAATTGCAAATCGCTGAGGATGTCATAATTTAACTTCATGTAGTTCGTCTGATTAAAATTACTCAATTTAGTCAGGTAATGTTAATCAGGTATCAAATTATTAATAAGATTCCCATCTACCGCGGAGCCTGGACGATAAACTAAATTATATTCGCTGAATTGACTGAGTGAGTTATCTGCTTACTATAGCTCTGCTAGTCACTATGGCTGGCTTGTTTTGATTTTTTCCGAATGATGGATTTCTCTTGCGATATTATACAGATCGCTATCTTTTCATAGCCCTTAAGTTTACCTTCAAGCCCCATCCTGTAGGTTATCTTAGTTGACATCAGCCGCCAGTTCGTTTTAAAGAACCTTTGTTAGCAATCGTTTCAGATCACTTTTGCTTTTTACCGCGTCCCTTTCTGAGTCATCCAGTACATAGAAGCCAACGATGTAATATTGGGGTTCGTTCTCTGTTTTACTCATTTTATCTGATTTAGATTATTCATTAGATAAATGTGATTTTGCCAAGAAACAAAGAAATAAGAGATTGTTATTCGTTGGCAGTACAGAAAATCCTTAATCCTTGTACCATTTCCTACGATGGCATTTACTTTCATGGCTGCAATATCATGCAGGCTTAGCATCCTGATCCCTTCTAAATTTATAACAGGCTTTACGTAGGGGTACTGGTGCGCGATCAGGTCAAATTTAATCCCCTCTAAAAATCCCGATATAGAATTTTTACCAGTGCTTTTTAGCTCCGTTTCATAATTGGCGCTTAAATGTTTCACCATTTGCGCCGTATCAAATTCTTTGTCCGTAAAAAGGTCAATATCTATCGAAATACGATGCCCAAGCATCAGCGCAAGGGCAGTTCCGCCCACCAGGTGGAATTGCTGTAAATGTGCGTCACCCATCAGGCGGTGGATCAGATCCAGTGTTCCCGCTGTAACTGTTTCTTTGTGTAGCATTTGAGTTCTGTTTTGCTCAACTGAAAATAAGCACATACAGCTTCTACCCCCTGATCGGTTAGGTAGGGTATGTCGTCTTTTAGTGCCCTTATGACTCTTTCCTTTCCGTAGAATTGGATCATGGTTTCCCATTCTTCCAGTTTTCCCCATTCGATAACACGCTCGATAATGGTGCGGTAACTCCGTTGCCAGTCCAGCTTGTCATAGTCAAACTCCCAGAACAGGCGTTTGGGCAGATCAGGTTTCAGGGATTGCACCTGTACTGGTTTTCTTTCCAGCCTGATCTCCTCGTTCTCGTATGCAGTTTTCTTCTTTGAAAGATAATTGTTCAGCGTATTATAGTTATAGGCCGGATGGTTGTCACAAAAATTTTTCAGGCTGGAAAACACTTCTAACGTGTTTTCCGCCAGTTTTTTCCAGTGAACCAAAATCACCCGCCTGCCATTGCTGTCAAGTGTCTGCATTCTATAAAGGTACTCAAAACTTTCCATAAGACCAATATGGGTCAGTATTTGTCAGTTGAAGGTTAATAATCTGTAATTATAGTTTTGCATATTTCTGCTTTAATAAAGCCATATCAGCGCCCACCTTAATATCAAGTATCTTGGCATAATGCTGGGTAGTCTTAATATTGGTATGGCCTAACATCTTGCTTACGCTCTCAATGGGTACGC
>JBBJNR010000058.1:0-21946 GCA_037719315.1 Daejeonella sp. | reverse complement strand
AAATAACAAAACCGCTTTTGAATATTTTATTTAGCACTCAAAATGAAGATTAAAACTATTGAGGTTTTTGCATTCAAATACGACCATCATTACCGTTTAGGCGGGCATACAGATGCGCCAAACCGCCTCTCCGGAACTGATTATTATTTTGAGCCACAGTGGAGGCAGGCTTACAGTCGTTTTACAGAATCCTGCCTGGTTAAAATTACTACAGATAATGGTTTAACAGGCTGGGGGGAAGCACAGGCCCCTTTAGTTCCTGAAGTTCCTGCAACGCTCATAGCCAAATTATTTGGCCCGGCTATTTTAGGGTTAGATCCTACCGCTCCGGGCTTTATATATGACAGGTTATATCATTTAAACCATGTCCGGGGGCATACAGCATCTTACACCATAGATGCGATGACGGCCATTGATATTGCTTTGTGGGATATTAAAGGAAAATATGAGAATACTCCTCTTAATAAGTTACTTGGTAATGTAATAACTCAAAGATTGCCTCTGTATGTATCCGGACTTCGAAGGCCTGAACTTTCTGAGCGGCAGGCATTAGCCAAAGAGGTTATTAAGCAGGGCTTTAAAGGCGTTAAAATATTTATCGGCGCCAACGCCGAAAAAACTATCGCAGAATGCGAAGCTATCCGGTCTGCAATTGGCCCTGATGCCGAACTTGCTTTTGATGCAATTTGTTGTCATGATTATGATACAGCATACACAATTGGACGTGGCCTCGATGAACTTAACGCTTCCTGGTTTGAAGCTCCAATCGATCCTGAAGATATAGCGGGACATGCGAAATTGGCCAAAGCCATAAAAACACCTTTAGCAATTGGTGAACCACTCCGCACAGTTCGCGAATTTGAGCCTTGGATAAACCAAAAAGCAATGAAAATTGCCCAGCCGGATATTGTGCGTTGTGGTATTACCGGCGGACAAAGTATTATTAAGCTTGCTCAGGGTCATAACCTTCGTGTTGCACCGCATATTGGCGTATGTACAGCAATAGGAGTGGCCGCTACATGGCATGTTACTTCTGTGCTTCAAGATCCGGTGAGTCAGGAACATCAGTTAGATATGTTCGAAACCTCCAACAAAGTATTAAACTCATCTTTACGAGTTGAAGCCGGCCATGCTGTTGTTCCTACAGGTGCGGGATTGGGCATAGACGTTAACGAATCTTTCATCATAGGCCATAGCCCCGAACGCTGGACAATAACAGAGAACGGAATTGAACATCATGTCAAATAATTAACCAATAACCTATTTTAATATGCATTCATCCCTCACGCTGCTTGATAACAGTATTTTTGCCTTATATATAATTGGAGTTTTATGTTTAGGCGTATACGCTTCCCGTAAAAAAAACCAAACAAAAAGAGATTATTTCCTTGCTGGAGATAAACTTCCGTGGTGGGTAATCGGCGGTAGTATTATGGCGGCAAATATCAGCAGCCATCAACTGGTTGGGACTATGGGTGTAGCTTATAGTAGAGGATTTGTGGCTATTCTTACGGAATGGGGAGCAATTCTGCTCGGATACAATGCCCTGTTATGGATTTTTCTACCTTTCTATGTACGGAATGGCTTTTATACGATGCCCGAATTTTTAAAGAAGCGGTTCGGTACGGGTGCAAGAACAACTTACTCAGTGTTGGTGATATTTACCTATATTTTCGTAGAAATTGGTGCCGTACTCTATCTTGGAGCACTTTCCTTGCATGCTTTATTTGAAATTCCTATGTGGTGGAGCGTAATAGCTTTGGCTGTCGCAACAGGTTTATACACCATTTCGGGAGGCCTGCGGGCGGTAATATGGACGGAAATGCTACAACTTGGTGTGCTTATGTTGGGGATGATTGCCTTATCGTATTATACAATAAATGCTGCCGGAGGAATATCTGCTGTAATCGCAACTTCAAAAGACTGGGATATGCTGCTTCCGGCAAATGATCCGGATTTTCCCTGGACGATGTACCTTGGCGGAGCAATATGTATCAGCGTATTTTATTGTGCTACTAATCAATTTATTGTACAGCGTGTACTTGCGGCAAAAAATGAATGGCATGCTAAAATGGGTGTTGTATTTGGCGACTATCTAAAATTCATCTTCGCTTTTATGATTATAGGCCCCGCACTTGTGGCTCCTATGCTATTTCCTAATCTTGAGAAAGCAGATGTGGTTTTTCCTACATTGGTTAAAAACCTGCTTCCTTCAGGTTTGGTAGGCCTGGTTATGGCCGGTCTTATCGCGGCAATTATGTCCCATCTTTCAGGAGCGATTAATTCGTGTACGACTATCCTCACCATGGATGTTTATTTGCCATATTTAAAGAAAGATGCAACCGAAAAACAATCTGTAAAGTTTGGAAGGCTTTCTGGAATAGCCATAATTTTACTTGGCATTTTTTGTACTGGCTTATTGGTAGCTCATTCTGGTAAACCCGTATTTCTTTACCTTCTTAGCGCTTACGGCCTTTTTACGCCTGGCATTGCTACCATGTTTTTAATGGGGATATTATGGAAGCGCACTACACATGCGGGAGCCTTGGCAGCGGGTATTTTAACTATTCCAATGTCTTTGGGCATGGAGTTCCTGTTTCCCCAGCTACCTTTTTATAACCGCACGGGGATTGTATTTTGGACATGTATGGCCACATGTACTATTGTAAGTTTATATACAAAACCTAAATCAGCCGAAGAATTGGTAGGATTGATATGGAATAAGGAAAGTCTTACACTGCCCCCAGATCAAAAACACCTGCAAAGAGGAATGCGTAATCCGGCTATTTGGTGGGCTATTGTAACTTGTATGGTACTGTATTTTTTTATACGTTATGCCTAACAACAAAATTGTTTTAACAATATACTAATGATTTCAATACAATTAAACTTATATAAATGAAACTAATACGATTTGGAGAACAGGGTTTTGAAAAGCCCGGCTTTATTGACGATAACAATATAAGGCGTGATATTTCTGCTTTATTCAATGATTGGGACAGGAGTTTTTTTAACGATCACGGACTGGAGAAAATTAAAAAACATATAAATGAACCTCTACAGTTTCCTGCGGTACCAGAAGATGCCCGCTGGGGCGCATGTATTGCCAGGCCTGGAAAAGTGATTTGTATCGGCCTCAATTATTCAGATCATGCCGCAGAATCCGGGATGCCGGTTCCTACAGAACCTATTGTTTTTCAAAAAGGGTCAAACACGGTTGTAGGGCCTTATGATAATATAATCATCCCACGAAAAAGTGAAAAAACAGATTGGGAAGTAGAACTGGGCGTAATAATTGGCAAAGATGCAAGATACTTAGACAGTGCCGAATCATCAAAAGATTATATAGCAGGCTATTGCGTCACAAATGATGTTTCAGAAAGGGCTTTCCAGCTTGAACGGGGCGGGCAATGGACAAAAGGAAAATCATGCGATAACTTTAGCCCTACGGGCCCGTTTTTGCTAACGCCGGATGAGATTGATGTCGTTAGCAATTTATCCCTGTCTTTGCACGTAAATGGCAAACAAATGCAAAAAGGGAATACCCGTTTTATGGTATTTGATGTGTTTTTTATAGTTCATTATTTATCCCAATTTATGACCCTCGAAGCCGGCGACCTGATAATGACCGGTACCCCGCCAGGAGTTGGCCTTGGAATGAAACCGCCTGTTTATTTAAAAGAAGGCGACATTGTAGAATTATCAATTGATGGCTTAGGCACTCAAAAACAAATATGTACACAAGCTTAAGAAAGAATACAAAATGAACAATAGATTTGAAAATCAGGTAGCTATAATTAGCGGCGGAGCAGAAGGGCTCGGTAAAGGGATTGCGCATCGTATAGCCTCAGAAGGCGGAAAAGTTATCTTGTTTGATATTAATTCTGCGTTATTAGAAAAAACAATAGGCGAATTTACAACCAACAGCCTTTTAGCAGATGGATATACCGTAGATATTTCCAGCGAAGATTCTGTAGAACAGGCATTTAATAAGGTTGAAGAAAAGTATGGAAAAATTGATATTATGGTCAATTCTGCCGGGATAGTTGGCCCTACCAATACAAAAATTACAGATTATCCTGTAGAAGAATACGATAAAATATATGCTGTAAATCTTCGTGGGGCATTTTTAATGTGCAAATATGCGGCGAAGGCAATGGAAAAGAACAAGTACGGGCGTATTTTATTGATCGCATCCATCGCCGGAAAGGAAGGGAACCCGTTTATGGCTGGATATTCCTCCATGAAAGCGGGCGTAATTGGCCTGGTAAAAGGGATAGGCAAAGAATATGCTCAAATGGGAATTACCGTAAACGGGATAGCGCCAGCTGTAATTAAAACGGCAATGAATGAAAATACCGCACCGGAACAATTGGCTTACATGGCCGATAAAATCCCGATGAAACGATTGGGCACAGTAGAAGAAGTGGCATCTTTATCAGCGTGGATTGTCTCAAAAGAAGCAAGCTTTAATACCGGGTTTATATTTGATATTTCTGGGGGAAGGGCAACGTATTAATTGCCGGTGGAATTAGCCGAATAATCTTAGTAGCCTTTTATAAAATAATCCTAAAGTCAATTCAGGCAGTTTTCTTATGCATTTATGCTATTGCCTCTGGCGGTAAAAAAGAAAAGCGGTTCAAAAACTAACAAACTAGTAATTGATGAGAAAAGCTTTTTTTATTTGTCTTTACAAAAATAAAAGTGGAAGGGATCTAAGAAACGTTAAGTATATAGTTTGTAATGATAAAATATCAAAATTTATTAAGATTATTATGGGCTATTATAGATAACATATTAAGCAGAATGGCTAACAATTTTATCCGCATAATCTAATAATCAGCAATGGCAGGTACAGAAAATTATAATCCTCAAAAGAAAAGCGAATTAGCATTCGGGATCTCCTGCCACCTGGGGGAAGGGCCTGTTTGGGATGAAAGAAATAAAAGAATTCTCTGGGTTGATATCATCAAAGGAGAGATCCACTGGTTTTTTCCTGATACGGGAGAACATAATTATAGCGAGACCGGACAACTAACCGGAGCTATAGCCTTAACGGATAAAGGGGATATCCTCGCTGCTTTACAAACTGGCTTTGTCCGGGTAAATTTAAATGACGGATCGCTGCAAAATATTTCGGATCCCGAAAGTAACTTGCCCGATAATAGATTCAATGATGGTAAATGTGATCCCGCCGGACGATTTTGGGCAGGCACGGTTTCTATGTCGGGTACTGAAAAAGCAGGTAGTCTCTATACCCTTGAACACGATCTCAGCATCTCAACTAAAGTAAAAAATGTTACCGTATCTAACGGGATGGCATGGAGTCCTGACGGTGCCACCTTCTATTTCATCGATACCCCGACAAAACAAGTTGTTGCGTACGATTATGATAATTCAAATGGCAGTATAACAAATAAAAGGATCGTAGTTCAAATTCCTTTAGAAGAAGGGTATCCCGACGGAATGGCTATTGACACAGAAGGTATGCTTTGGATTGCATTGTGGGATGGCTGGAAAGTCGGCAGATGGAATCCGCAAAACGGCGAGCTGATAGAAAGCATTACGTTGCCTGTATCAAGGCCTACATCATGTGTGTTTGGGGGCGATAAATTACAGGATCTGTATATCACATCTGCGTGTTATGGGCTTGGCGAGAATGATTTGAGCAATCAGCCCTTGGCCGGTTCTTTATTTGTTTTAAAGAATTCCGGCTATCAGGGACTTCCTGTAAATGAATTTAGATCAGTATAAAAATAAAGTTATATAGTATTATGGATAATAGATTTAATCAGCAGGTTGCTGGCATCAGCGGCGAGGCGACTGACTTGGAAAAGGTATAGCAGAGCGTATTGCATCCGAAGGCGGGATAGTTTTTCTGTTGGATGTAAATAGGCTATCGCTTGAAAAAATTGTCGGCGAACTAACAGAAAAGAGATTTGTCAGCGGGTGAACCAACAGATATTTCAAATGAAAATGACGTTGAAAAGGCTTTCGCGAAAGCAATTAAACTTTTCGGGAAGGTAAATATTATGATCAATTCTGCCGGTATTGTTGGCCCTACAAATACTAAGATTACCGACTATCCTGTAGATGAATATGGCAGAGCCTGGGAAGTTGTTTCAAATCATCAGTGTTTGCTTGGGGAATGCCCTGTGTTGGATGTTAATGAAAATATACCACTTCATCTAGTTATGGTTTGTCAGAAAGTGAAAAGAAGGAGCTGCCTTTGGCCGGTTCATTGTTCGTGTGTAAGAACTTGGGTTATACCGGAGTGACTGCACATAGATTTCTGAAAATTAATATACAGATGAACCCGATATGGTTATTTTAAGTTGCGATCTAAGAATTTCGGCACAATGCTTACCTGACATCTGAAATTACCTGACAGCCTGAAATTACTATTATTTGTGACAGAAAGTTTTTAACTGATACCATTATCGAGATTATTGCGACGAACGGATGAAATATTGAGATGATCCGGGATGTAAGTCTGGCGGCGTGAGTTGACCAGGTAATGCTAACGGTCAGGTTTGGATGATCCGTCACCGAGTTCCAGGATGAAACCCTCAAGTTCTTTTTCAACTTTCATGTACTCATGAAGCAGTCTAAACTGATTTGAGGCCCGTACCAGGTTTTGTTCGGCATAGCTTACAGTATAATATATGTTTCCGCTAAGGTAATCCGTCAGGAAACGGATGGCCTGCATGTAAACGATAAACTCACCGGCGTAAATAACAAGTTCTTTCTCTTTTGCAGTCAGTAAATAGCCCATTTCATGAAAATATCCTCCGATGATCGCTTTGAAGAAATCTTTACGAACCACAACTTTATCAAGCTCTTTTTCCTCTTCGCTGGCGGGGGAGAGATACGTACGCATCATGTCGCCTAAGTCGCTTATAAAGTAACCAGGCATCACAGTATCGAGATCGATCACACATAGGCCCTTGTCATCGGCATTAAACAGCACGTTGCTGATCTTCGTATCATGATGGATCACCCGGATGGGAATGTTCTTTTCCCGGACAATATTTTCATACACGTGCACTATGCTGACGTATCTGAGCGCTGAATCAATCGCTTTCCCTGCATTTTTTTTTAACAGTGGAGGAGCATTCGCATGCGCTTTGGTGAACTGGCTAAACCTCAGGGTAAGGTTATGAAAATCATGCAACGTATACTTCAGAAGGCTGCTGTCAAAACCAGACAATAACCTGGTAAATAGCCCAAACTGTCTGGCGGCTTCAAAGGCCTGCTCTTTTGTTTCCACCGTGTCAATAGTGCGCGAGCCGCTGACAAAAGGCGTAAGCCTGAAGTATTCGCCAAACGCATCCTGCACCAGGTCAGTACCGTTACTGGACTCAATAGGCGATATGAACAGGTAGGGCGCCGTGTTCCGGGCGAGATAGCGGGCGATGTGGCGGACATTGGCAGCTATATCTTCCGGGGATTTGAAAATATTCTTATTAATTTTCTGAAGTATATATTCATTGCCAGGCCCTGATACTTTCCAGGTATGGTTGATCAGCCCCATGCCATACGGATACGTCACATACTCTCCTGGCTCAATTCCGAAAGTTTTTATAATAGCGTCAAGCATAGAAATTACTTTGTTTCACCAGATCAGGATCAAACGTATTCAAATTTTCCATGATTATTGGAGCCCGGCGGATATATATAGAAATTTCAGACATTCTGCAGAATTATTATCCTAAATTGTCAAAAGATCATGAACATGAAGAGAAGAGATTTCATCAGGACAGGAGCAATTGCAGCCGCAGGTTTCGCTATACTTCCCACGGGGAGACTGTTTGCTCAGCAGTCTGGAATTGTTAAGCTAGGCTATATCGGTGTTGGCGCCAGGGGGATGAGCCATATATCAGAAGCCTTGCTGCGAGATGACACCGAAATTGTGGCAATATGTGATATCCAGGAAAGATCCCTGAATATCTGCCGCACGGCTATCGCCAAAAAAGGCAGGCCTGCCGCAAAAGAGTATACAGGAGGTCTGGATGCTTATAAACGTATGCTGGAACGCAAGGACCTTGATGCCATCATCATATCGACACCATGGCAATTTCATCACGACCAGGCAATAGACTCCATGCTCGCAGGAAAATACGTAGGCTGCGAAGTAATTGCCGGGTTAACGGTTAAAGAGCATTGGAATATTGTAGAGACAAGTGAGAAAACCGGTATGCCATACAGCACGCTGGAAAACGTATGCTACCGGAGGGATGTAATGGCAGTATTAAATATGGTCCGCCAGGGCGTGTTTGGGGAATTACTTCATGCCGAAGGTGGCTACCAGCATGACCTCAGGAATGTAATGTTCAATAATGGCAAGCAAAATATTGGCGGAGGGGTTGAATTTGGCACTGGTGCATTAAGCGAAGCTCAGTGGCGTACCCAGTTCAACATTGATCAGGATGGGGACCTTTACCCAACGCACGGTGCGGGACCTGTAATGCAATATCTCGATATCAACCGCGGTAACCGCTTCACTAACCTGGTATCATTTAGCTCAAAGGCCAGGGGTCTCGCCGACTATGTGGAGAAGGAATCTCCGGGGCACCCGAATGCCAAGATCAACTACCGCAATGGAGACATTACCCAAACAATGCTGAACTGTGCAAATGGTGAGACGGTAATGCTTACCCATGATACCCATTTGCCACGCCCTTATTCCTTAGGTTTCAGGGTACAAGGCACCAAGGGATTGTGGATGGATGTAAATAAATCCATTCATATTGAAGGGGTAAGCAAGCCGCACGCCTGGGACGAGGCAAAGATCTGGTTGGATAAGTACGATCATCCGCTATGGAAAAAATATGAAAAGGAGGCCACAGGCGCAGGGCACGGCGGAATGGACTGGTTTGTGTTTAACGGATTTATCGAAGCTGTAAAACAAAAGAAAACACCACCCATCGATGTTTATGATTCCGTAACGATGAGCGTGATCATGCCGCTCTCAACCAAATCATTAAGTGAAGAGAACGAGCCACAAAAATTCCCTGACTTTACACGCGGCAAGTGGAGCAGGAGAAAAAATACATTTGCGCTCGACGCCAGCGGGTTCTGATGAATTGCCTTTTTTAAAATTGCTGAACAGGCTTTTTCTACAAAAAAGAGGCCTGATTTTTTGTCTCAGGCCCCAGGGATATTTCTTCGGAAACCTGGAAAATCTCTACGCCTCAACTCTCTGTACGGCCCCGAATCGACGTTTGGATGATATGATCACGTTATAAAACGTTTGTGCGTAATAATTGGCTCAGGCACCGCCCCTTTTTGTCCCATAACTACCTCATAGGCTTAACAATCTTTGCTACTTTTACGATATCAAAGACTGACAGCTTCGATAAAATAATGGGGCAAATAAATATGACGGAAATCGAAAATAGTGCCCAGGTTTCATTCGATCAGAACGCCTCGGTATGGCAGCACATAAAGAACGCCATCGCTGGCACTGAGGCTGACTACACGGAAATCCCGCTGAAAAAGGCGATCTTCCTGCTGGCCGTACCGATGATCCTGGAACTGGTGATGGAATCTACCTTTGCTGTGGTGGATATCTACTTTGTTAGTAAGCTGGGTGCTTCTGCGGTGGCTACGGTGGGCCTGACTGAAACCTATTTATTCCTGCTTTATTCCATAGCTATGGGACTTGCAATGGCGGTAACTGCTATCATCGCCCGGCGGATCGGGGAAAAAAATAAAGAAAATGCCGCTCTTTCAGCTATTCAAGCCATTTTTCTTGCAATACTGGCCTCCTTGCCTTTTTCGATAGGCGGGATCTTTTTCGCGAAAGAATTGTTAGGGTTTATGGGTGCCCGACCAATGGTCCGTAGATTACGGGTACCGCTATACACAGTGGATGCTGGGTGGAAATATGGTCATCATGCTATTGTTCGTAATTAATGTCATTTTCCGCGGAGCAGGCGACGCAGCCATTGCCATGCGCGTACTGTGGATCGCTAATGGGATCAATATTATTTTGTGTCCTGTACTTATATTCGGCTGGGAGCCCATACCTGCATTGGGTATAGAAGGCGCAGCCATTGCCACGAATATCGGCCGGGGCGTAGGTGTGTTAACACAGCTGTGGATCCTCGTTGAAGGGGGGAAACGTATCCGGATCAGGCTTTCTGAGATTTATTGGGATGTCAAAAGTATGCTTGATATTCTTCGCACATCTTTAGGTGGAATCGGACAGATGATCGTGGCGATGACCTCGTGGATCTTTCTGATGCGGATACTGGCAGAAATAAGTAGCGAAGCCGTTGCTGGGGCCACCATAGCAGTACGGATCATGATGTTTACCATGATGCCTGCGTGGGGGCTGTCAAATGCCGCTGCGACGCTCGTAGGGCAAAACTTAGGTGCTGATAACCCCGACCGGGCGGAATCGGCCGTATGGAGAACCGGCTCGTACAATATGGCCTTCCTTGTATGCGTGTCGGTCGTCTATTTTTTCTTTAATGATTCCCTTATGCGTATTTTTACAGATGATGCAAAAGTGATCGCTGTTGGCGCCGAATGGTTGCGTATCCTATCTTTTCATACTTTGTGTACGGGTGGTGGATGGTCTCCACTGCAGCATTCAACGGAGCAGGAGATACCAAAACCCCCACACTCATCAACCTGGTATTTTTCTGGATGATCCAGATCCCTCTATCGTGGTATCTTGCAATCTCGCTTGGCTGGCAACAGTCGGGAGTATTCTGGGGCGTGTTCGTTTCAGAAACTTCGGTGGGTTTATTTACACTATGGTTGTTTAGCAGGGGGAAGTGGAAGAATGTGAAAGTTTAGGGTGGGATAAGAACCACGAATCAATAGCCAAGACAGGTCCGACGTTATTCCACCTTTTGGTTAGATTATGCTAGTCTATTTTCATTCAGCGGCCGGCGGTTCCAATAATGTAGGCTGAGGATTATTTTATCCGGCAGTTTTTTAATGCTTTTGCCCATTTATTGTGACCGCATTTTTTGCATTTATGCTCCGCGGATATCGCAAGCTTTTCGACATTTCCACAAAAAATACATGCATAATAATCTGCATTAGAGATTCTTTTGATGCTTTTATCGAATAATTCCGGCAGAATGGGTAATCCTAATTTTACTTTTTCATCAGGATAATAATAAATACTCAGCGCTCCCGAAGTTTCCAGGATAGCCTTTTCAACTTGTCCTAAATGGGAAATACTTTGTTGCCTAAGCTCCGCAAAAAACTCATCTTTTGCCAGGCCTTCTTTGCCAACGCCCTCGGTATCAAATTCTCCGTCCCTGATCAGGTATACACACTTACCTTCAACCAGGTCGTCAAGCTTTTCGCTCTTTGCCATGAAGTAGGTCGTGAGACGGTAGGCACCGACAATTACGGCAAAGATAATCACAGGAACCAGGAGGCCAACCTCCCTGTAAAACATGGGATCGCCGGCCGCCGAGCCAAGACTTATGATGACTACCAATTCAAAGACCGACAGTTGCCGGACACCTCTTTTACCGAGAAGCCTGAGCCCGGTAAGGATGATGAAATACATAATAAAGGTGCGAAGAGATACTTCTGCCAGGAATTGCCAGTCTTCGTCCCCTAAAAGTAATGTAGTCCAGTCGATGGATGTAAGCATGTGACGCTCGTTTATAGATGTTTTATAGATGTGAAGCAATAATTCTACCAATTATTGCTTGGACATTCCTATCCAGGATGTACACATGAGTCCAATTTTTCCGGGTGTGCGGGCCCTAAGGTTGACCGCTTCCTCCTGCAGATCCATAAACCTGTCCGGTCGCAAAACTCCCGTCCTTGGCAGCAAGTTGTACGTAGATCGAAGCAAGCTCTGCAGGCTGACCTGGCCTTCCGAGAGGGGTATCACCACCGAATTTTTTAAGCTTTTCCTGAGTAGCTCCCCCGCTTACCTGCAGAGGCGTCCAGATCGGTCCGGGAGCTACACCGTTAACCCGGATGCCTTTTGGGCCAAGCTGTTTGGCCAATGATTTTACATAGCTCATGTTAGCCGCCTTGGTTTGAGCATAATCATGCAGATCCGCTGATGGATCGTAAGCTTGTTCTGATGTGGTACAAATTATGGCAGATCCCGGTTCCAGATGTGGAAGGGCCGCTTTGGTGATCCAGAATGTTGCGTAGATATTGGTCTTCATGGTTGCGTCAAAGTCCTCGGAGGAGATGTCCAGGATAGAGGAATTCGCCTGCTGACGTGCGGCATTGTTTACAAGGATATCTAAACCGCCAAGACCCTTAACTGCCTCAGATACTAGGATCAGGCAAAATTTCTCTTGCGTTATATCTCCCGGAATGGCTATGGCTTTCCGGCCTTCAGCTTCGATCAGTCTGATCACTTCCCTTGCGTCGGGCTCCTCGGCAGGGAGATAGTTTATGGCTACATCTGCACCTTCACGGGCGTATGCAATGGCGGCAGCACGTCCCATGCCTGAATCTCCTCCTGTTATCAGCGCTTTTCGTCCTACTAAGCGGCCAGACCCTGTGTAACTTTTTTCGCCATGATCCGGCACAGGTTCCATTTTACCGGCCAAGCCAGGCCAGGGTTGAGACTGGCCTTTAAAGGGTGGTTTAGGATGTTTCGTTGTGGGGTCTTCCAGCGGCGGCGAAGCTGATGACTGTCCCTTTGTATTTTGCTTATCGATTTTTCTTTCTTCTTTCTTCTTCATAACTCTGCGTTAGAACATCTTCCATAAAACAACCCTTTTGAAAGACGGATGTTTTGAAGATTTGAATCTTTAGTTAATTAGATCGGCCCACCGTTGCCTTAAAAGACACCTGGTTCCCTGATTATGGTGTTGAGGAGGGTTTAATAAAATGCAAACTAGATCTTACCCGCCATCTCTACGGAGATACTGAATTATTTTAAAACCTTATGTAATATCTTGTGTTTAGGTTGTAAAAACAAGAATTGTATGGCCGAAATTCATTTGCAAAGAAAGCGCAAGAACCTATGGTGGTTATGGCTTTTGATAATTTTGATCGTCCTGGCGGTAGTTTATTATCTCTATATAAATAACTATTTCACCCAGGAAAATGTAACTGTAATGCATCGTTCACTCTCCGGCCTGGAGGCCTTTGAGGGAACCCGGCAAATGTCTTAAACTTCAAAAAAAAATCTTATGTCGTCTAACAATAGTGACTATAATCATTTAAAAGAACTTAGCAAAAGTAATTTTGAGATTGCCAGGGGCGAACAGGATATCCGTAGCTGGGTGGTTAAAAACGAGTCTGGAAATATTCTGGGCGAAGTTGATGAATTGATTTTTGATACGAACGCGAGTAAAGTTATTTACGTTGTCCTTAATCTGGATAAAAATGAGCTTAACTTAAAGGAGAGGAAGATACTCTTGCCGCTGGAGTATGCAGAAATTCATGAAGCGTACAAAAATGTAGTGTATAAAGGATTAAGTCCGAATGCGATTTCTGTTCTGCCCAGCTATGAGAAGGGGATATTTACAAGGAACTCGATTGACCTGACGCGCAGCACTTTCCTGTCAGGGAGCGGTGACGGCTCAAAGGGTGGTAGCAAAACAGCGGCTTTTATTTCCTCGGAAACTTATTCGGAACATCACCGCCTACCCGACGATCTGTCGCGTAAGATAGAAAAGGAAGATCTGCACACGAAGGTACACCCTTCAACAGGTGAGAGGCCGTACTCAGTTATCGGCGTTTTCGAGCAGGCTGAACAAACTGAGGATGTGATTGAGTTTCTGGAGGGCCAGGGATTTCAAAAGGAGGACATTTCTGTTTCAACGCGTAAAACTGATCTTAATTATGAACGGCACAACCGGGATGATAGCGCGATCACCAGTTTATTTGGCTCATTATTCAATAATGAGGATGATGTAAGGAAATATAAGAATGCTTCAGAAACGAACTATGTAGTCGCCGTGGATGTTCCTTCTTCAGAAGTGGCCGAGCAAGCTGCTAAAATCCTGGATCAGCATGGTAGCTTAAATATGCGGGCCGATCAAAATGCCGCCAGCGAAGCCCCGGGGAACACTCGGGTTTTTAAGCGCCATTAAACACGCTGTCCAATACATTTAAATACGGGTACAGGCAAAAGGCCTGTGCCTTTTTTATTGCACTTGACACGACGTACCAGCCACCTTCTAATGATATTTTGCTCAATAACAATAAATATCTTTTACAGCTAAAACATTTTCCGGCAATAAATGATTACCCATTACTGCCTGATTACTAATACATACGAACAAATAAAACAAACATGAAAAAAATTAAACTCTCAAAAAAAGGACTAAATTTCTATTTCTCACTACTGGCATGCTTGGCCATGCTCATCCTCCAGGGATGCCAAAAAGATGAATATTTTAACGGTGATACTGGTGCACTCGCATCTGGTAAACCCGGCAGTAACCCGACAAACACCACCAAGTCGGCCGAGCCGTGTTTTTCAGCATGCCTGGTGGCGGGTAAAAATCAGAATGTGGGTACAGTAGATGTATCCGTTGGAGATTCAGGTGATCTTTTAGTTACTTATAATCACCGCACCGAATATTTACCTTCTTGAAACACACGCCGATATATTCAGCACCATCAGTCAGTTTAAAAGTGACAAGAAACTAAGCAATGGCGGGGCTATTCCCGGGAAATTCCAGTATAAAAAATCCTGGACAGGCAAGGAAAAAGTGACCCGTTATACGGTTGTTATTCCCAAATCATACCTTGACAAATATACCAGTCAATCAAATTGTTTTAATATAGCTTCGCACGCATCTCTTTCAAATGGTGAATCTGCCTGGGGTGGCTTATGTAGTGAATCCCCCAAAGGAGGCGTTACCCTTGATAATGCCAAACAGTTCCCGGGCAATAACTGGTCGGTTTATTTTGAGTTTTGCATGGACCAGTGCAAAACCACAGTCGATTATACCTATGCATGGGAAGATCTGCTGGATTTCCAGAATGGTGGTGATTACAATGACCTTGTTTTACAGGCAGATGTGATTAAATCTTCAAGTGAATTAAAGCTGACATTCCTGGCAACTGCACGCGGAGCGGGTTTCGATCATCAGTTTAAGATCAGAATCCCTAAACAAGGAATTACAGGTGTGTTTGGAAAAGCAGGGGAGCCTGCGCCAGCATATACCACGGATGGAGCAGATTATATTATTACGGTTTTCAATAGTACCTTGCAGGCATTGCCACCAACAACACAGCAGTTCTATGCAAATACAGTTTCCGGTTCGCCGTGCACACCATTTGCATACCAGGAAGTGGTCTTAACAATTGATAATTCTTTTACATATAACCCATCCCGTCCTTATAACCCGTTCATTACTGTATTTCCGAGCGGACAAGTGGGTACCGGCAGCTCGTATGACCTATAAATATTTGAACTGACCGGACAAGATACCTGGACGCATTGGAGTGGTAAAGAATATCCAAACGGAATAGTTATTCCTAAAGACTGGAGATGGCCGCGTGAAACAGTATTTATCGCCGGCCCATACCCCAATTTTTTCAATCCCAACTGGGCTGATTTCCTGGCGAATGAATCGCTTACGTTCGACAAAGATAGCTGCAATTAATTTAATCTTATCCTCCCGGAACTTCGGGAGGATAATTCTCTTCCTTATTTCGCTTTGATTACCTCTTACCGCTTAATGGGCAAGGACTGTTGGATCGAAATGATGGAATGCCGGTTGCTGGAGAACTTGAACCCGCCCATTTTATAATCAAACGATTTGACTACCTGCCCGGCAGGGGAAGCTTCACGTTCAATACGTTGATGTTTCACCCACTATCAGCGGTAAAGTAAATTCGCAAAGGCTTAAAAATGGAACATCCGGAGAATTGACCTGGATGTCGGAAATCTCAAGAAATGGAATGACAAGCAGTATCTTTACCCTATCTCCCAGGCTGACGTGTTAAGGAACCCAAAATTGGGCCAGAACCCGGGGTGGTAGATCAATTTGTTTAGAACTTAAATAACTATTATATGAAACTGAGAATATGGGTTATTGCGGCCATTCTTATTGCAGGCGCGGTTCATGTGAGCGCGCAATCCTTTAATGTGGCTACCTTTAATGTAAGGTATGATAACAGCAGCGACTCGGGTAACCTTTGGGTGAACCGGGCCCCTATAGTTGCGAATCTTATTCGTTTTCACGATTTCGATGTGTTCGGGGTACAGGAAGCATTGAAGAACCAACTCAATGACATTAGTGCAGCCCTTCCTCAATATGCGTGTTACGGCGCTGGGCGTGATGATGGCAAAGAGGGTGGCGAACATTCTTCCATTTACTACAAAAAGGATATGTTCAAGCTGCTAAAGAGCGGTGATTTCTGGCTTTCCCAAACTCCGGATAAACCCGGGAAAGGCTGGGACGCCACCTGTTGTAACCGGATCTGTTCCTGGGTGTACCTCCAGAACATCAAGACGACGAAGAAGTTCTATATGTTTAATGTGCATTTCGATCATCAGGGGCTTGTGGCCCGTAAGGAAAGCGGCAAACTGATGGTGCAGAAGATCAAAGAGATCGCCGGAAATGAACCTGTATTGTTTACAGGGGATCTTAACGGAGGCCGTGAAAGTGAATGGTATAAAACGATAGCCAATTCGGGAATATTAAAAGATGCGTATGCTGGTGTGCAACATCCCTACGAGAATAATTCATCGTCAAATGGCTTCAGAACGCCACGCGGCATGAATGTGATTGATCATATTTTCATGTCGAAGCATTTTTCAGCAAGCCGGTGGGGAATCCTTACCGATACGTATTTCGGTAAGTTTCCTTCTGATCATTTCCCTGTTGTTGCAACTGTGGACTTGTAAGAAATATAATCAATTTTCTGTTAAGCAGCCAATTGAATCCAGAAGCGAAATAAAAAAGCTGACCGTCGTGTCAGCTTTTTTGTTAAGGGATGATATTTCTTAATTCAACTATTAAAATCTTAATTTTCGGGACTGAAATTATAATCTTTTTAAAGTGTACGGTTCAAGATCCCCGGATGATATATATTCAAAAAATCATATCAATGAAAGGTAAATTATTAAACTGCTTACTTATTTTATTTTTTGCGAACCCATTATTAGATGTGCGAACGGTTCTTGAAGAAATCATTTTTACCATATCGTAAGTTATAATGAAATTGTAGACAATGAAAAAGTCTGAGCGCTGAACTTTATCGTATATTCAGAAGTATAAAATAGGTTAAAATAGGCCTGGCTCTATGTGGTGATGTTGTTAAGCTGCTAATTAAGAATGAATATTTTTATAACCGGAGCAACGGGATATATTGGACAAAAGCTTGCCATGCAGCTTGCCGGATATGGACATGTGATCCATGCCCTCGCGCGTAATACAAGTAAGGGGAAATCTCTTTTAGGACATGAAAATATAAAGATATTTCAGGGCGATATCCTTGATTCCGGTTCATTGCAGGATGCAATGAGAGGATGCGGGCAGGTGTATCATCTTGCCGCCCTCGCTTCTGTATGGAACAAAGATCCCAGTGCATTTAACCGGATGAATGTTCAGGGGCTGAGAAACGTTTTGGAGTGCTGCCTGGAGTTAAATATCAGGGATTTGCTATTTACGTCTACCGCAGGTGTGGTCGGACACTCGGAGGATGGCCAGCCTGTTTGTGAACGAAGTAATGCCAGCCCTGAATTAGAAACGCTTTACGAAAAAAGTAAGCTTGAAGCCGAAGGTTTATTGATCAATTATCTCAAAAAGGGGATTCGGGGTATTATTGTTAATCCCAGTAGGGTTTACGGACCTGGATTACTTACTGAAAGCAACGGGTTTACCCGGATGATGAAAATGTATGTTAATGGGCAATGGAAGATAAAACCGTCTAATGGAAGCAGCATAGGAAATTATGTATATATTGACGATACCATCAGGGGCTTGATCAGCGCGATGGAAAAGGCGCAGCCAGGAGAGCGCTATCTGCTGGGAGGTATCAATGCAACCTACAATGAATTCTTTAGAATAGTTGATGACCTTACGGGTAAAGAAAGAAAATTATACAATATTCCTTTGCCAGCGATGCTCATTTTTTCTCATATTCATTTATTTGTTGCTAAAATTTCCGGGAAACAGCCGCTAATAACCCCGCCCTTTGTGCGAAAGTACAATAAGCACTGGATCGTATCATCAGGGAAGGCGATTAATGAATTGAGCTACAATATTACCCCGTTACGGGATGGGATCAGCGAAACACTTAAATGGCTGGATCAAATACCCTTAACAGCAGACGCGAGTTCTTCATATGTGAAAGCCGACTGATGAAATTTTCTCTTTCCGTTTTTAACAAGTAAGGTCGCTGGCAAAGCTCCTGACCATCCGGGACTGATCCGTTTGGTGTAAGCAGATGCAGCTTCGTTTAAAAAGAATATTTCGCCTGAAAGCTTATGTGTTTTTATGAAAGGCTTAACACCGCTTTCTAATTTCGGCCTGAGGTCTGTGCTGACCAGGAGTGCTTTAACAGGCTTGCCCTGAGATGTGGCCCTTGCTTTTCGAATGCCGGTAATTCTTTTATACATGGTTTGCACCATGTTGCCCAAAAATTAACAACAAAAGTTGTATCCTTGCCCTGCTTAAAGCGGTTTTCAAGCTGGTTAAACTGAAATGAGCTTAATTTCCTGCGCTTTAACGCTTAGAACAGCAAGTGAAAAAAAAGCGGCGATGATGATGATCTTACCTGTTTTCATAATAAGTGTGTTTTTCAATCTTTAATAAGATTATATACGTAAATTTTACTTTTACAGATGTACAAGCGGAAGAAATGAGGGCAAGCATAATCATTCCTGCTTACAATGAAGCAGAAAATATTGGGGCGCTTATCAGGTATCTGATCCGGCATGGCAATTCAAATCTTGCCGAAATCATTGTGATTGACGGCGGGAGTACGGATAGTACGATGATGTTGGCAGAAGGTGCGGGAGCGCTTGCCGTACGTTCTCCCCAAAAAGGACGGGCTGCACAGATGAATTACGGAGCATCCCTGGCACAGGGCGAGCTCCTTTATTTTGTTCATGCAGATACTATACCTCCGGAAACGTACCTTTCTGATATACTCACAGCTACAGCGGAGGGCGCTGAAATGGGACGGTACCTGTCACGATACGTAAGTAAGAGCTGGCTTTTGAGATTAAATGAGCTGCTTAGCAGAATCGATACCTTCGCCGCTATGGGTGGTGATCAGACACTTTTTATAACCCGGAATTTATTTCAGAGCACCGGTGGATTTGATACCCGCATGAACATTATGGAAGAGTTCGAGTTTTGTGCGCGTGCACGGAAATATGGAAAGTACAGGATCATCAACAAACCGGTTCTGATCTCAGCGCGGAAATACGATAACAATGGCTGGCTGCAGGTTCAACGGGCTAATTATACCGTCGTGAAAATGTATCAGAAAGGTGCTTCACCGGAAAGCATGATGAATAAATATAAAGACATGCTGGATCACCGTTAAATATAAATTCCGTTGATCTCCAGATCAGCAGCTTCGTCAACATCGTGCAATTGTCGCAGGACATGGTATGAAAGATTATGCCGGGTAAACGTTTCTATAGTTTGTTTAGCTACCAGGCTGGAGCTCCATGCTTTATCCCTGAAGATTTCAGGTGTTAACATATTCATCCCCAATAAATAATAGCCACCATCGAACGTAGGCCCAATAACTGCATCATTTTCTTCTAACGAAGATACAGCTGAATCAAGGTGAGCGGGCCGCAGTTGGTAGCAATCGCTGCCAATGATCATTATTCGTTTAAATCCCTGTTTAAAAAGTTCGGTAAATGCATTCAACATCCTTTCACCCAGATCAGCGCCGAATTGCTGCCTTTTTGTATATCCCGGCAGGTCCCATTGATCATGTTCAGGAATTGAGCCGGCGTAATAGACAAATTTTCTGCAATTCACTGGCCGAGTAACCGTTCTGGTATGTTCAAGTAATAAGTTGTAAACATGCAATGTTTTTTCCTCTCCGATTACTTTCGCCAGCCGGGTTTTTACCGAACCTAATTCGGGATGACGCACGAAAATGATTAATGCAGTGTTTAACGGGGTATTCTTGTCCATGTATTAATTTGCCACTGCCCCACCACAACTCGAACCGGAACCGGCCGTACAGCCAAAACAATGTTGTTTCAAGATGATTTCCCTGTTTTCCAGCAAGGTCAGGTTAAATTCCGACAAATGCCGGGAAGAAACCGGGGAAACTTTCAAATCAAGCATCTGGTTAAAATCACAGTCGTAGAGGAACCCATCCCAACTCACAGAAATTGTATTGCGGCACATCACATTATTTACCGCTGAGGGGTTAAAAGCTGCGATCAGTTTATCCATATATTTATCGTAATTGCCTGTCGATAACAGGTAATCAAGATATCTGCTGATAGGCATATTGGTAATTGCAAAAAGATTATTAAAGCTGATAAAATAATTTTTCATCAATTCCACTTTGTATTCGTTTTCCAGTGCATCCTGTGACGGGGGAAGAAATGCCCCTGCAGGATTGTATACCAGGTTTAGAATTAATCCCGAACCCTGCTGGCCGTACCCCACTGCGTTAAGCATCTGCAGCGCCTTTATAGAGTCTTCAAATACACCATCACCACGTTGGCGGTCTGTTCTGTCCTGCGTAAAACTTGGCAAAGAGGATACTACTTCTATCTGGTGAAGCTTAAAGAATTCAGGCAGGTCATGATAGCGTTTGTTTGCTAAAATAATGGTCAGGTTGCATCTTACAATGATATGCTTTCCCAAACTTTTTATCTGTTCGACGAACCAACGGAAATTTGGATTCAGCTCTGGGGCGCCACCTGTCAGATCCACAATTTTAATTTCAGATTTGGCCAATACATCCAGGCATAATTGCATGGTTTCAAGGGTCATGATCTCTTTGCGGTCAGGTCCTGCATCTACATGACAATGTTTGCAAACCTGGTTGCACATTTTGCCTACATTTACCTGAAAGATATCAACAGAATAGGATCTCAAAGGAAACATTCCTATTTCAGAGACTTTATCTTTAAAGGAGCTGTGCCTGTGCCTGGGATCATTTTCGAGAATTTCGAGCTGGTTTGCACTATTTGCCAGCGGATGTTGTAGTACTTTGAGAGATTTGATCATCACATGCTGATTTCTTTGACCTTGTTCATCATCTGCACACCGTGTACCAGCACAGCCCCGCCACTTATCGCAGACGCTACGTGCACAGCTTCCATCATCTGGGCCTTACTGGATCCTTTTTCATAGGCGTCGCTGCTATACGCGTCGATGCAATACGGGCATTTTACAGCATGTGCTACAGCCAGGGCGATAAGCGATTTCTCCTTGGCAGTTAATGCCCCATCTTTAAATACTTCCGCGTAATAAGAGAAGAATTTATCGGCCATTTCTTTCTGATATTCTCCGACGTTCCCAAATTTTAAGAGATCTTCGGCATTGTAATAATGATCAGCCATTCTTATGATTTATAATTATCAAGGTATAAACTCCAGTGGTATTTTTTAAATTCAATGGCGGGATTACTATCTTCCGGTATGATCTGATTTTGTTTCAAAATTCTGATCATACCTTTTTTGCCCCCAAAGCCATTTCGGAACCAGCCCATTAAGGCAGGGACGCGGACCATGTTTGCGTTACTATCAAATTCGGACTCACCTTTCAGATAGGTTTCCACCGGGTCGATCTTTTGGTTTGTTTGAGCATAGGTCAGATCCGATAATATCATCAGACCGGCAATAAAAATTTTCAGAACAACTTGGCGGTACATAGTTTAAATTACGGAATAAAAACTGAGATAGTTTTTAATCGGGGATAAATTGTTTAGAAATAATAGAGCTTTACCCTGTAAACAGATTAAGGACGAAATAAAAACGGGCGGTTTTACGCCAGTCATGGTCGGAAGAAATTCCGGCCATTTTTATGTTTTAAAAAGCAGTCCT
>JBBJNR010000057.1:4272-22263 GCA_037719315.1 Daejeonella sp. | reverse complement strand
ATTTTCTTAGCAATTTAAGCATAATTATAATATTAAAAAAGTGCCTAATTCAATAGATCAGATTAAAAAAGATGACGCGAAAAAAGTAAAATCACATATACAAGTCGTAAATCTTAATAATTGGCAATATCCTGAACAAGTATCCCTGCTATTGATCAGGCTTTATTTATAATTAATATGCACGCATAGTAATTGCTTCTAAAGGATATTTTCTATTTTAGCCTTATAAAACCTCTTACATGGTTCTGCAAGTTATTTTCCTGTTTATTGTTGCCGCAGCGGTCGCTCTATTTACTTTTAACGTACGAAAGATTGCCAGGAACATCCGGTTGGGACGACCTGAAGGCAGATCTGACAGGCCTCAGGAAAGACTGATGGTGATGCTTAAAGTAGCCTTCGGTCAGACGAAAATGACTAAAAGACCTGTAGCTGCCATCCTGCATTTTTTTGTCTACGTTGGTTTTGTGATCATCAACCTGGAGGTGCTTGAAATAATCATTGATGGCTTATCCGGAACCCACCGCATTTTTGCAGGACCTCTCGGAGGTTTTTACAATGTATTAATTGCTTCCTTTGAAGTGCTTGCCGCTTTGGTCCTGATTGGGGTGATCTCGTTTTTAGTCCGAAGGAACTTACTCAAACTAAGACGCTTTTCTGGTGTTGAAATGACCTCCTGGCCCAGATCTGATGCTAATATTATCCTTATAGCCGAAGTATTATTAATGAGCGCTTTCCTCACAATGAATGCGGCAGATTATAAGCTTCAGCAGTTGGGTTCAGCACATTATACCCTCGCCGGTCTTTTTCCGGTCAGCAGTCTGCTCCTTAGCCTTTTGCCTGATTCTGAAACGGCACTGATCGCTATTGAGCGCTCCTGCTGGTGGTTTCATATTGTTGGAATCTTCGCATTTTTAAACTACCTGCCCTACTCCAAGCACTTTCACATCATCCTTGCGTTCCCCAATACCTACTATTCCAACCTGGAACCTAAGGGTGAATTTACAAACATGGCCGCTGTAACCAATGAGGTTAAAGCCATGCTCGACCCTTCTTTCGTGCCTGAACCGGCAGCTGAAGGGGGCCGCTTTGGAGCAAAAGACATTACCGACCTCACCTGGAAAAACCTGATGGATGCCTATACCTGTACGGAATGCGGAAGATGTACTTCTGTTTGTCCGGCGAATATTACCGGTAAGCTTCTATCTCCTCGCAAGATCATGATGGATACGCGCGACCGGACGACTGAGGTCGGAAATAACATCGATAAACATGGCAAAGATCATAGTGATGGAAAAGGCTTGCTTGATAATTATATAAGCAGGGAAGAGATATGGGCTTGTACCAGCTGTAATGCCTGTACCGAAGCTTGTCCGGTAAACATTGATCCGCTGGGGATCATTATGGAGCTGAGAAGGTTTGCTGTGATGGAAGAATCCCAGGCGCCTGCCAGTCTGAATAATATGCTGGGTAATATGGAAAATAACGGAGCGCCATGGAAATATTCGCCGGCGGACAGGTTGAATTGGACCGAGCCTATTTAGTCAATGAGACAATTGTCTATGCATTGGGAAATAGAAATCAAATTTCTTTCAGAATTAAAGAAAATTAATGCAAAAACCAATGTCAACCAATTCCGGAAATCAATTGACAAATTAAACATCGACAAATAGACAAACTGAATAGCAGATGGACAAATTAAGAGTCCCCACAATGGCCGAAATGGCTGCAAAGGGTGAATCGCCTGAAATATTATTTTGGGTAGGATGCGCGGGCAGCTTTGATGAGCGCGCACAGAAGATCACGCGTGACATTTGCAAGATACTGGAGCATGTGGGAATGAAGTTTGCGGTGCTTGGTACCGAAGAAAGCTGTACCGGCGACCCCGCCAAACGCGCGGGAAACGAATTTCTTTTCCAGATGCAGGCTATGGCTAATATCCAAACACTGGATTCCTATGAAATTAAAAAAATAGTTACCGGATGCCCCCATTGCTTCAACACCCTGAAAAATGAATACCCCGGATTAGGTGGGAATTATGAGGTCATTCACCATTCACAGCTTATACAGCAGCTGATTGATGAAGGGAAATTAAAGGCTCAGGGCGGCGAATCATTCAAAGGTAAAAGGATAACTTTTCACGATCCCTGCTATCTTGGTCGCGGAAATAACGTATATGAAGCCCCCAGAGCCGCATTGGAGATACTGGATGCAGAACTGGTTGAAATGAAACGCTGTAAATCCAACGGACTGTGCTGCGGCGCGGGCGGCGCGCAAATGTTTAAAGACCCGGAAAAGGGAATTAAAGATATCAATATTGAACGGGTTGATGAGGCCTTAGCGCTAAAACCGGAGATTATAGCCTCATCCTGCCCCTTTTGCATGACGATGTTAAGTGATGGAATTAAAAACTACAATAAGGAGCAGGAAGTCCGGGTGCAGGATATTGCGGAGATCACGGCGAGGGCGAATGGATTGTAATAAGTTGCCTGTTGCCAGGCTGGGTGCCTATCAGTAGTGGCGGAAAAGCCAAAGAATAGCATTGCGATTAAATTAATTAGTATTTTTGTCCGTGCATGTGTTCTTAGAATAACACCGTTGACAAAAACTTACTATATGAATATTTCAGAAAATGCACGGGTATGGATCTACCAGGCAAACCGCACACTCACTGATAAAGAAGAAGGTTTGATTCAGCAGAAGCTCGATGAATTTACCTCACAGTGGCAGGCACATGGCCACGCACTAGCGGCTCAGGGCGAGATCAGGCACCGTCAATTCATTATTCTTTCGGTTGATGAAGAGGTTACCGGAGCTACAGGTTGCTCCATTGATAAATCCGTATACCTGATGAAAGAAATGGAGAATGAGTTCGGCCTGAATTTGTTTGATCGCTTTAGAATAGCCTACCGTATTGGAAACGAAGTATTAGGCTGCACCCGCGAGGAGTTCGAACATTTGCTAAGTGCCGGGAAAGTTAATTCTGAAACAATTGTATTTAACAATATGGTTTCATCCAGTAAGGAATTACAAAGGTCATGGGAAACTCCTTTGAAGAACAGCTGGCATGCGCAGGTTTTTGCAGATCAGATCAATACCCTATAGGTTATCAAGCTTCTTCACACCTTTCTACCGTCAGTCCTTTCCATCAATCTTAAAATTATTGGCAGATTATAAAATAAAAAATGCTTCCTGGAATTATCAGAAAGCATTTTTTATTAGTTACGTGTTATGCGTTACGGGTCCTGGTTCATTAGCCACCTAACTCGCAACCCATAAATAATTACTCTGCTACTACTTCAAAAGGAACCTTAACCTTCACTTCTTTATGCAGGTTTAAATTTGCGATATACTCACCAATAAACTTAGGTTCAGTTTCAAATGTGATGCGCCTGCGATCTACATCGAATCCTTCTTTCTTTAAAGCATCCGCGATTTGAATGGTATTCACTGATCCGAAGATCTTACCACTTTCACCCGCTTTAGCACCTATAGACAATTTAACACCTTCCAGTTTGCTAGCAATTGCATCCGCATCTTTCTTGATTTTATCCTGTTTAAAAGCAGCCTGCTTTAAGTTCTCAGCTAATACTTTTTTTGCTGATTCAGTAGCCAGGGTAGCAAATCCCTTAGGAATAAGGTAATTACGTCCAAATCCCGGCTTTACATTTACAACATCATCTTTCTCTCCGAGATTCCTGATGTCTTGTTTTAAAATTAGTTCCATTTCGCTTATCTCCCTCTTATTTTAATGAATCAGTAACATAAGGTAATAAACCGATGTGGCGGGCACGCTTTACAGCCTGGGCCACCTTACGCTGGAACTTTAAAGATGTTCCTGTTAAACGGCGTGGTAATACTTTACCCTGATCGTTTATGAATTTCAATAAAAAGTTAGCGTCCTTATAATCGATATACTTAATTCCGTTCTTTCTGAAACGGCAGTACTTTTTACGGCTCTCATCAACTTTTGGAGCGGTAACGTATTGGATTGTATCTTTTGCCATTATTTTGCTACCTCCTCAGTTTTAGATTCCTTGTTCTTGTTGAAGGCGCCGCTGCGTTTTTTCTCACTGAACGCAAGTGCATGCTTATCCAGTGATACAGTTAAGAAACGCATAATGCGTTCGTCACGTTTGTATTCAACTTCAAGTTTGTTAATAAACTCACCCGGAGCTTTGAATGTAGTTAGGTGATAGTATCCTGTTGTTTTCTTTTGAATCGGATACGCTAGTTTTTTCAAACCCCAATTGTCTTCATGGACAATTTCGGCTCCGCTATCAGTCATAAGCTTATTGAATTTGGCAAAAACCTCTTTCGCAGCTTCATCAGATAACAACGGGGTCAGAATGATCACTGTTTCGTACTGTTGCATTGTTGCTGTTTGTTTTTTTATATTATTTATCACTAAGATCCTGCTAAACAGGCTTCAAAGCGGGATGCAAAAATAGGCATAATTTTCTATTTAGCAAATGGTTTTATCAGAAATGCTTTCCGGAGCCAGCAACAATAGAAGAGGAATAGAAATATACAGCATGCAGTATCCTGTAAATTAGCTATCTGATGTTTCTTTTAACTATAAATACCAGGAATCCGATGGTAAATTTTAAATACAGATTAAACGTCTTCATGTTTCTTTGCCCTGCAAATATCATGTTAAAGCGTAGCTTCTACCATCCCCATAACTAGGTATTTTTTTCATCCCATATATTTATTGCTTATAAGATGATTCACCTGCTTTCTCTGCAGCGAAAAAACCTTCATCGAAGTTTGGTTTAACCCATTCCTCTTTCTAATTTAGGAGCGATGGATAACTTCATAGTTTCTGCAAGAAAATACCGGCCGCTAACATTTCAAACGGTTGTGGGTCAGCAACATATAACCGGTACGCTGAAAAATGCGATCAGGAACAATCAGCTTGCCCAGGCATTTCTTTTCTGCGGGCCAAGGGGGGTCGGAAAAACAACCTGTGCACGGATACTTGCTAAAACAATAAACTGCCAGGATCTAAGTCCCGAAGCAGAAGCATGTGGCGTATGTGATTCATGTGTTTCCTTTCAAAACGGTAATTCTTTCAATATCCATGAGCTTGATGCGGCGTCAAATAACTCCGTTGATGATATTCGCAGCCTTATTGAGCAGGTCAGAATCCCCCCGCAGGCCGGAAAATATAAGATCTATATTATTGATGAGGTCCATATGCTCTCTCAGGCGGCTTTTAACGCCTTTTTAAAAACCCTGGAAGAGCCCCCCTCCTATGCAATATTCATTTTAGCGACAACCGAAAAGCATAAAATACTGCCGACAATACTTTCCAGGTGCCAGATTTTTGATTTCAACAGGATAAAAGTCGAAGATATGGCAACACACCTGCAGGATATCGCCATAAAAGAGGGAGTAAGCTATGACCCTGACGGGTTACATCTGATAGCGCAAAAGGCAGACGGGGGATTAAGGGACGCCCTTTCCATGTTTGATCAGATCGTTAGCTTTTCAAATAAGAACGTTAGCTATAAGGCTGTGATCGACAATCTGAATATTTTAGATTACGATTATTATTTTAAACTTACTGATTACATATTAGTTGAAAATGTGCCCGGATCTCTTTTAATCTTCGATGAGATCCTCGCCAAGGGCTTTGACGGCAATCATTTTATCACAGGTCTGGCATCGCATTTCAGGAACTTACTGGTTACAAAGGATATCTCAACTTTAAAACTTCTTGAAGTTAGTGAAGGGATAAAACAAAAATACCAGGTTCAGTCCCAGGCATCTTCTGCCTCATTTTTAATTTCCTCGCTGAATATCACTAACCAGTGCGACCTTAATTACAAAACGAGTAAGAACCAGCGTCTACAGGTTGAACTGACCCTAATAAAGCTATGTCACATCCCATCTGTTCTCAACCTTTCAGAACCGGCAGCATTTGAAGAAGGACAGGTAAAAAAAAAACTTAATCCTGTAGATAAAGAAACTACAAAGGCAGAAGAAAATGCGGCGCCTCTTGTTATGACAGCTGCACCCGCCGAGAATGAGGGTCCCTCTCCTGAAACTGAATATCCTTTAGCCCTTACGGAGGAAGGAACTCAACCAGTAATTCCCCGGCAGATACCGGTGGAAAGGAAAAAGATCAGTCTGCCTAAAACATCAGCTACTGCTAATAATTCGTTGATCCCCAACTTAAATGACCTCGAAGCTAATTACTCTAAAAAAGAGGAATACAAAGCGGAGTATCTGACTGGTGAAAGCCGTGTAGAATTTGATCCAGGCAGCATGTTAAAGTTCTGGAACCAGTATGCAGAGGATAAAAAAAAAGAAGGCAAGATCAATATCTTTACGATAATGACTGCCAATCCACCCGTTCTTTTAGAAAATTTCGTCATCGAACTGCTTATCGAAAACAAGATCCAGGAGGAACTATTGGTTACTGAAAAAGTCGACCTGTTAAACTTCTTGCGTAGAGAGCTTAAAAATTTTGGAATACAGCTTATTACAAAACAGGCCGAGTCCACTGGTAAGAAGCGCCTTTATACCTCTTCTGAGAAATATAACCATATGGTAGAAAAGAACCCTAAGCTTGAAGACTTCAGACGCAGATTTAATTTGGATATAGACTATTGATTCGATGCCTGAAGTCTGATGTCTGAAAATTCTCCTTCCATCAGACTTCTGACCTCCGACCTCAGATCCTGTCATTCTTGGGGTAGCCCTCTTCGTCCAGGTCATCGCGATCGTCTTCCGGAGTTCTTGAAAGCTCCTCATCTATACGACGTACTTCAACGATATTCCCGTTATCCACATGCATACCAAGTTTATCGAGATCACTTTCCAGGCTGGCGTCTTTATCATATTCATTAACTGCTGTGGGATTTGCCTCGTCAAAATCTGAATCGGCGTCTCCCCCATTCTCTACCGCAGTATCATACGGGTCGAGATGAACATATTCGGGATCGTCACTTTCTACATCTAACTCGTAACTATTCTTTTCAGGATCATAAGACAGATCATCTATATTCACTTCCATGTTCAGATCATCTTTCAAGGCCTGGTCCCTGTCTGTTTTATCGGGCTGTAATTCATCTCCCGGTTGGCGCTTTTTTTCCATAGCTAAAGTTTTGTCTGTTCTTTAATCAAACACATACCCTATAGTTTAGTTTTCAATACGGGCGATTATTGGCAAAATCATCAAGAGCCTTTTCAGGTGTATTCAAAATTCCTATCTTTGTGGAAATTCCGAAAAACCCTCATTATAAGTATATGTCAGTACAAAAAATTAAAGTTGCAAATCCGGTAGTTGAATTAGACGGTGATGAAATGACCAGGATAATCTGGAAGTTTATAAAGGATAAACTGATCACTCCCTATTTGGAGCTGGATATTAAATATTTCGATCTCGGAATGGAATACCGTGATCAAACGGGTGATCAGGTAACTATAGATGCTGCAAATGCGATCAAAGAGTATGGTGTGGGTATCAAGTGTGCGACTATTACCCCCGATGAGGACCGTGTAAAAGAGTTCAACCTTAAACAAATGTGGAAGTCGCCCAACGGCACGATCCGGAATATACTTGACGGGACTGTTTTCCGGGAACCTATAGTCATGAAAAATGTTCCGCGCCTGGTACCTAACTGGACAGCGCCTATCTGTATTGGCCGTCATGCATTTGGTGATCAGTACCGTGCAACCGATTTTATAACCAAAGGAAAGGGAAAACTGACAATCTCTTTTACTCCGGAAGATGGCGGCGAAGCCCAGTCTTTCGAAGTTTACAATTTTAAAAGCGACGGTGTTGCTTTAGCCATGTACAATACAGACGAAAGCATTTATGGTTTCGCGCGTGCATGTTTTAACCAGGCTTTATCGAAAAACTGGCCTTTATACTTATCTACAAAAAATACAATCCTAAAAAAGTATGACGGTCGTTTCAAAGATATCTTTGAGGAGGTTTATCAAAAGGAATTCAAAGCTAAGTTTGACGCCGCTGGTATTACTTATGAGCATCGCCTGATCGATGATATGGTTGCATCGGCTTTAAAATGGAATGGTAATTTTGTCTGGGCGTGTAAAAATTATGACGGAGATGTTCAGTCTGATACAGTAGCGCAAGGTTTTGGTTCTTTAGGATTAATGACCTCGGTGCTGATCACCCCTGATGGAACGACCATGGAAGCTGAGGCTGCCCATGGTACTGTAACCCGTCATTATCGTGATCACCAGGCAGGTAAGCCAACCTCAACTAACCCGATCGCTTCAATATTTGCATGGACCAGGGGGCTTGAATTCCGCGGAAAACTAGACAATAACCAGGCTCTTATTGACTTCTGCCAGTCCCTTGAGGAAGTTTGTATCGAAACGGTAGAGAGCGGAAAGATGACTAAGGATCTTGCCGTTTGTATACATGGTAATAAGGTGAACCACGGTGAGCATTATTTGTATACAGAAGAGTTTCTAGCGGCGATTGATGAGAATTTGAAGGGGAGATTAGGGAAGTAATTAGTTTATTCTAAATAGAAAAAGGTTTTTGCTTGTTGCCGGTTGTCAGTTGCCGGGCCGGGCGGAGAGCGATGACCTTTTTGTGCACTGAATTCTGCAAGTAGCAAATATATTAACATGAGTGTTACTTTTAGTTTCCTTTTATTACTTTATATTTAAGAAATAGCCATAGGACACTAAACAAAAAAATTAAAATGGCTGCATTTAATCAAAACGAGTCCATGAAATTGATCGCCTGAAGATGCCCCAACCTGTTATCGCTATTTTCGATGTCGGAAAAACCAACAAAAAGCTTTTTCTTTTTGATGAAAATTACCAAATAGTTTATGAGCGTTCTGCACGTTTAAAGAAACTGTAGATGAAGATGGCGATAGTTGTGAGGATCTTCAAAGTTTGAAAGCTTCGGTTTTTGATTCACTCCGCCATGTCGTTCGGCAAAAACAATTTGATATTAAAGCCATAAATTTCTCGGCCTACGGGGCCAGTTTTGTTTATCTGGATGAAAATGGCGAACCACTCTGTCCATTGTACAATTATTTAAAACCATATCCGGAAATTTTAAGCTCAACGTTCTATCATAACTATGGAGGTGAAGGATCATTTTCCTTAAAAACTGCATCACCCGTATTGGGAAGTTTAAATTCGGGCATGCAGATCTATCGCATAAAAAAGGAAAAGCCGCGCCTGTTTGAGAAAATAAAATATGCGCTGCATCTGCCTCAGTATCTCAGTTTTTTGATCACTGGGCAGTATTACACTGACATTACCAGTATCGGTTGCCATACCAATTTATGGGATTTTCCGAAAAAGAGCTACCATGATTGGGTGACGTTAGAAGGGCTTGATGAAAAGCTTCCACCTCTTTTACCATCTGATACTGTGATCGGCACAGAGTACCGGGGAAGGGCCTGTCAGACAGGAATTGGGCTGCACGATAGCTCAGCGGCGCTTATCCCCTATCTTGCCAGCTTTTCAGAGCCATTCATTTTGCTTTCTACCGGAACCTGGTGTATCAGCCTGAATCCTTTTAATAATACATCTTTGACGCAAAGAGAATTAAAAAACGATTGTCTTTCGTATATATCTTATAAAGGGGATCCTGTAAAAGCGTCAAGAGTATTTGCGGGTAATGAACACGAACAACAGGCCAGCCGGATAGCGTCACATTTTAACCAAAGATCGTCCTTTTATAAAGATCTGAAATTCGATCATGAAATTATCAGGAAATTAACCAGCCGCCCGGAATATACAGACGCTTCGGTTTTGCAGGAAAATAAGCTGGCTCATTCCGGGTTTGAAAAAAGAAATCTGAACAACTATAGAACATACAAAGAGGCTTACCACCAGCTGATGATAGATCTTGTTGCCCAGCAGGTATATTCGACCAACCTTATTCTGGGAGATGGATCCGTAAAAAGAATATTTGTAGACGGCGGATTTGGTAAAAATCCGATCTATATGAATTTACTTGCCTCCTCATTTCCCGGCATGGAAGTATTTGCCGCATCAATGGCACAGGCAACGGCTTTGGGTGCTGCGCTGGCTATCCACAGGTCATGGAACTTAAATCCCATTCCGTCAGATATCATCGAACTAAAATATTATTCGTTAACGCAGCCTGTATGAACCCGACATGATTAAAATAATCATTAAACACACAGGGTAATGATTATTTTAATCATCAAAGGCTCCATCTGACAACTGAAAACAAAAAAAAATAAACAGATGAAACCCGAAAAGTTAATATCACATATTTGCGTGGACGAATATTCTTCGACACCAAAATATGTTCAGCTCTCCAATTCTATTCTGAATGCGGTTGAAACGGGAAAGATCAGGAAAGATCAGCTTCTGCCATCCATCAATGAACTGAGCCTTGAACTTGAAATATCCAGGGATACAGCGGAAAAGGGATACAGGTACTTGAAGCAACTGGGAGTTTTAGGCTCCGTTCCGGGAAAAGGATACTACATTATCAATGATAACTTTAAACAAAAATTAAAGATCTTTTTGCTTTTCAATAAACTTAGCTTTCATAAAAAACTGATCTACGATGCCTTTGTAAAGGCCCTTGGCGAACATGTGGCCGTCGACTTTTATATCTACAATAATGATTTTCTTCTTTTTAAGCGATTTTTGAACAGTACGCCCTCATTTTATTGAAGGTGGGGAGAATGCCCATGAGATCATTAATGCCATCCCCAAAGAGAAACTGGTAATAGTTGATAAAAAGATCAGCGGCATTGACGGAGAATACGCTGCTGTGTATGAAAATTTTGAAAAAGATATTTATGAAGCCTTGGATAAGGCGAGAGATCAGCTCGGAAAGTATCAAACTTTAAAGATCATTTTTCCGGAAAAAAGCTATTTCCCCAAAGAGATCCTAAGAGGATTTTATAAATTTTGCCAGGAGTATGCTTTTAACCATAAGGTGGTTTATACTATTGCTGATGAAATTATCTCACAGGGCGATGTTTATATCAATCTGATGGAAGATGACCTGGTGACACTTATTGAAAAGATCATAACGCATAATTTTATTGTCGGAAAAGATGTTGGCGTAATATCTTACAATGAAACTCCTTTAAAAAAGATCATCCTGAAAGGAATTACCACGATCTCCACAGATTTTACGAAAATGGGAGAGCTGGCTGCGAAAATGATCCTTGAGAACAGCAAAGAACATATTGAAGTTCCATTCTATCTGACTCTGCGGCCGTCGTTATAAAGTCCTATCCAACAGCCGTTAATCAAATCAATGGTTTCTCTTAAACGTTTTACCGCGGGTTGTCATATCTGTACCGTTTATTGGCAAAACATTATTCTCATTTGCCCATTTTGTCCATAAGACCTCCATCTCTTTTACCTTTGCGGGATATTTTGCTGCCAGATCATTCAGTTCTGTTTTATCCTTCGCGAGATCATACAGCTCCCATGAACCGGCATAAGGTTCTTTCTCAGAACTTTTTGATACAAGTTTCCAGTCCTTTACGCGAATAGCCCTGTTTCCCTCGTGTTCCCAATATAAATTCCGTTCAGCCAGCTTTTTTCCGACAAAAACAGGTGAAAGGCTAATTCCGTCGAGAGGATGTACAGCTTGTCCATTAAAAACTGCAGGAAATTTAGCTCCTGCCGCCTCCAGAAAGGTTGGCATCAGATCAACCAGATGCGCGGGTGAGTTATCTATTACCGAACCATTCTTGGCAGTATGTCCGGGCCAGCTCACAATAAAAGGCGTATGTATACCACCTTCATGGACCCGTGTTTTATATAACCTGAAAGGTGTATTACTCAAATTTGCCCAATTACCGCGATAGCTTTCATAAGTCTCATCTGTGCCCAGTTTCGCCAGGCTTCTATCGGCGCTGCTGAGATATTCAGCACAGCCTCCGTTATCAGACATGAAGATCACCATTGTGTTTTCCGACAGCCCGTTCTCTTTAAGCGCATCCGTTATCCTGCCCACACCCTGATCCATACAATCCACCTGAGCTGCATAAATTGCCATTCGCTTTACCCAAAGGGTCTTTTCACCGGATGGGATGTCCTTCCAGGCAGGTACAGAATCTTCCCGGCTGCTTAGCTGTGCAGATCTGTCAAGTATCCCCATTTGCAATTGCTTTTTATACCGGTCTTCACGGAGTTTATCCCAGCCCTGCTCATAAAGTTTCATGTACTTTTGGATATCCGCTTCCTTTGCATGTAAGGGCCAGTGAGGAGCCGTATATGCTACATATAAAAAAAATGGAGATCTTCCCTTTGCTGATGCATGATCCTTTATAAATGCAGAAGCTGAATCTGCAATTGCATCTGTTAAGTAAAAGCCTTTTCCGGCTGTAAGCAGGGTATTGCCGCTTGTCAGTGTTTTAGGAGTGAAATAGCTGGCTGAACCTTGGAGAATCCCAAAATATCTGTCAAACCCTCTCTGAACAGGCCAGTTTTCTTTAGAGCCATTCGGCCTGATATTGGAACTGACATGCCATTTACCCGCCATGTATGTGCTGTAACCTGCTGGTTTCAATGCTTCCGCGATGGTAACAGCGTTCTTATTAAGATCTCCTTTGTAACCGGGCAAGTTATGATCATAGCCGGTCATATATCCCATACCCGCATTGTGAGGATACAGGCCGGTTAATAAAGCCGCCCTGGTAGGACAGCACCGGCCGGTATTGTAAAATTGCTTAAGCCTGATCCCCTTTTCAGCTAAACCATCAATGTTTGGTGTTGAGATCTCAGAACCATAAGATCCTATATCGGAAAAGCCCATGTCATCCGCCATGATAACCACAATGTTGGGCCGGGGTTTCTGGGCATAGACCTGGAGCGTAATAAGCAGGAATATGAATGATAATTTTATAGATCTCATCTGGTTAGAATTACAATGAATGAATTTAATCAAATTATGTTAATAACCCAGATCCAATTGGGAGAAAACGGGAACAACACTGCTTTGGTGTTTCTCCTTTAACTTCAGGATCTGCTGTATAATTTCAGGATGATCCTTGCCGATCTCAAACTTCTCGGATGGGTCGTGTTCGATATCATACAACAAAGGGATGTTGTGCGCGGCAGGCAATTCCTTGGAATAAGAAGGTTTTGTGATGAAGTGTGCTTTGTAGGCGCCTTTCCTGATCGCATATAACTTATCCCGGCTATAATAATAGACTTCGTCCTGCACTTCCTTTATCTCGCCTGTAAGTACTCTGTACATGTCTTTGCCATCTAAAAGCCGATCCTTTGGCAATGGAACACCAGCCAGTTTCAAAAATGTAGGATAAAGGTCCATGGTTGTAGCGATCGCTGAACTGGTTTGATTTGGTTTTATTTTGCCCGGCCACCTTGCGATTGCGGGAACCCGGAAACCACCCTCGTACGTTGAGCCTTTCCCTTCAAACAACAGACCCGACGATCCACCATTTTCCTTCTCCCTAAGCCAGGGGCCATTATCGCTGGTAAATATTACAAGGGTGTTCTTGTCGAGATCTAACTGCTTCAGGTTTTTGAGGATCTCACCCACACTCCAGTCTAATTCTTCAACCGCATCACCAAATAGTCCTCTTTCGCTCTTATTCAGAAAAGTATCAGAAGCATGGAGCGGGACATGAGGAAAGTTATTGGCATAGTACAGGAAAAAGGGCTTGCTTTTATTTGCTTTTATAAAATCAATTGCTCTTTCTGTATATCTTTTCGTTAACAGGCGCTGATCAGGGTTACTTTCAATTATCTTTCCGTTTTCAAAAAATGGTAACGGAGGCGCGTTTTTATATGCCGGCGACACCATATCATTAGAATATGGTAAACCATAAAACAGATCGAAACCATGATTTAGCGGTAAAAATTGCGATAAATGCCCTAAGTGCCATTTTCCTACCAGAGCAGTTGTATAATTTTTAGTTTTAAGAGCCTCAGATACGGTAAGCTCCGATTCGGGCAAGCCGCCGGTGGATTTAGGATAAAGGGCATTGCCGCTACTGTCAGATCCGGCCATACCGCTTCGAATAGCTAGCCTGCCGGTGAGAAAGGCCGCCCTGCTGGGCGTACAAATACTTGCCCCAACGTAAAATTGCGTAAAACGAATTCCCTCCGCCGCCATCCGGTCGAGGTTCGGTGTTTTAATGGTCGGATGGCCATAACATCCCAGATCTCCATAACCCAGGTCGTCTGCCAGGATAACAATAATGTTAGGCGGTTCTGACTGGGCCTTAACTGATCCCGTAAGGAAAATTAACCCCAAAACAATGGCAAATAATTTAAAGTCCTTCATATTATGCTGATTTACAAGCCAGTACTAATAGTTTTCCCGCCACGTTGTTTAATTAGTGTATTGCGTACATTAAGGTGCCTGTATAACTTGAAGGGCTCTAGTGCCCCCCCATCCTGTAAACGTACTTCTGCAACCAGTGAGCGAATATCTGTACGGAATGTATGCTGCAGGATCTCCTGGCAAAGGGCTACATCATTTTGCTGCCGGGCTTCGTTTAACGATATTCTGTCTACCGACAAGGCCTGTGCATAGGCTATCATTATTGCTTTTACCGATTGCAGCAGATCTTCCAGCGGATCTTTTACATTATGCGAAGCATCGATCATCCAGCCCAAACCTGTGGCGTGATCTATGCCTTTTGCGTCCATTCCTTCCACCAGTTCATTGAAAATGAGGAACAGCTGATAAGGTTTTATACTTCCCGCTGTCAGGTCATCATCTCCGTATTTGGAATCGTTAAAATGGAATCCGCCAAGTTTGCCTTCCATCAGCAATAAAGAAACGATCTGTTCAATATTAGCATTTGGTAAATGATGTCCAAGGTCAACAAGTGTGTAAGCCTGGGGGCCAAGCTTATTTGCATAGAGTAAGGATTGTCCCCAGTCTCCTACAGTTGTAGAGTAAAAATTCGGTTCGTAAGCTTTATACTCTAAAAACATCTTCCAGTTGCCTGGTAATGACTTATATATCTCCTGAAGGCTTTCCAACGTATTTTGAAAAGCGGTTCTGAAGTTTAGCTGTCCGGGAAAGCATGAGCCGTCTGCCAGCCAGACAGTCAGGGCATCTGATCCAAGTGCAATACCCTGCTTAATAACTTCAATATTGTGTTCAATAGCCTGCCGACGGACAGCTTTATCAACATGCTGCAAGGAGCCAAATTTATAGCTCAGTTCAGAACCAGGCTGATCCTGGAATGTATTGGAATTAACAGCATCAAAACGTAAACCATGCTGTGCTGCTAGGGCTTTTGTAGCTGCGGCATTTTCAGGGATATCCCATGGGATGTGCAATGAGATGGCTCCGCTTGATCTGTTCAGAGCGTGAAGCAAGCCTACATCTTCTATTTTTTCCTCGAGATCCCGTGGCTCGCCTCCGCTGTTAGCAAAACGCCCGAACCTGGTGCCGCCAGTACCTAAAGCCCGGCTGGGAATAGCTATTTGAAATTTTCTGAGTTTTTGAATAATACTTTCAGGATCCTGAACCTGGCTTTTTATAAGATAAAGCTTACGCTGATGTTCAGCAATAAGATCATTGTTATGGTCCTCAATCTGATATTTTTCTAGTTTCATAACGCTTCCCGCCTTTGAAAAGGTCTCTAATTTAGTAAATTATCTGACAAATGCCATGGCAATACCGCCGTCAACATTTAAAACATTCCCGGTCGACTTATTCATCAGCCCGCCAACAAAGGCAAAGCATGCGTTAGCTATATCCTCCGGAAGGATCACTTCATTTAAAAGCGTCCGCCCGGCGTAATAAGCCGGCAGTTCTTCAACTTTAATGCCGTAACCTTTTGCACGGCCTTCCGCCCATCCCCCGGCCCAGATATTACTACCGTTGATAACAGCATCCGGGTTAACCACATTGACACGGATCTTATCTTTTCCCAGTTCTGCGGCATTTAGCCTGCTGAGATGTAATTGTGCCGCCTTTGCGCTTCCGTAGCCCGCATTGTTAGGGCCGCTTACCAAGGCGTTTTTACTGACAATATTCACAATATCACCGCCGATCTGCTGTTTTCTCATCATTTCTGAAGCTTTCTGGGTGACCAGAAACTGCCCCTTGACCAGAACATTATATAATTGGTCCCAGTCTTCCATTGTATGATCTTCAATTGCTTTGGAGATGGATAAGCCGGCGTTGTTAACTACGATATCGACACCTCCAAAACTTAATGTCCCATGATCAAAAGCCTCGTTGATCTGACCGGCGTCCGTTACGTCAAGAATAGCTAATGAGAACGAATCCTTTCCAAACTGTTTCTTAAATTCCTTCCCGGTGTCCTGTAGCCGCTCTGCATTCATATCATTAACAATAACAACAGCACCTTCCTAAATAAATTTTTTGGCGATAGCCTTTCCTATTCCGCCTGCACTGCCTGTTATAAGGGCAATTCTCCCTGAGAGCGGTTTTGGTTTGGGCATGCGCTGTAATTTTGCTTCTTCAAGCAGCCAATATTCGATATTAAATGCTTCCTGACGGGGGAGGGAAGTATATTCTGAAATTGCTTCTGCCCCCTTCATCACATTGATAGCATTAATATAAAATTCTGAAGCAACACGTGCAGTTTGTTTGTCCTTAGAAAAGGTGAACATACCGATTCCGGGATACAGGATCACGACAGGATTTGCATCACGTATAGGCGGGCTGTCAGGATGTTTGCATGTATCATAATAATCCTGGTACATCTTTCGATATTGATCGAATGCGGGTAATAATTTTCCACGCACAGCACTAAAATCTGAAATATCCTCATCTGCTTTGAGATCCAGAATTAAAGGGCTGATCTTTGTTCTGAGAAAATGGTCGGGGCAGCTTGTGCCCATGGGAGCAAGCCTTTCCAAGTCGTTTGAATTTATAAATTCAAGTACTCCCGGATCATCAGTAAAATGCCCGATCATCGGCTGCTCGCCAGAGCATACCCAGGCAGTGTTACCGATCATGAGAAGCCAGAGATTCGGGCATATCCTTCAAATTTCTTCTATTGCCGGGATCAGCTCAAATCCCGGGCTTGGGCTTTATAATGCAAGTAAATTTGCACTTGAAGGTCTTACCGAGGCTCTAGCTCTGGAAACCAAACATCTAAATATTCGCGTCACCTTGATTGAGCCGGGCGCTTTCAGAACGGATTGGGCAGGTTCATCTTCTGTACGGAGTGCGAAAATTATCCCTGATTATGATCAAAGTGCCGGAGAGAGGATCAGCGCTATCAATGGATCAGCGGTAAGCAGCCCGGCGATCCTGTAAAAGCTGCACACGCAATTATTTCTGTTGTAGACAGCGATTCACCGCCATTAAGGCTCGCCCTTGGAAAGATCGCGGTCGATGTTATCAGGAATAAGGTCAAACTGCTGGAAAGAGATCTGAATGAGTGGGAAGAGGTGAGTGTGAATACTGGGTTTGAGGAGTAGGAGGTCGGAGCGTCTCATGTCAGATTTCAGACCTCAGACTTCGTTCCTCATCCCAAAGCCTCAAACCTCTCCCAGAAACCATCCTGCGGTAAAGGGGCAAAAATATTAACGGGTTCCTGTTTTACCGGATGAATAAATTGAAGCCTTCGTGCATGCAGACAAATACTTTTCTTCAAGCTCCCCCGCGGGTAACCATATTTATTATCCCCTACTATCGGGCAATTTAATGTAGAAAGCTGGACGCGGATCTGGTGAGGCCGGCCGGTTATTGGGTCTACTTCGATAAGGTAATAACCGCCGAGTTCGCCAAGGAGCTTATAATTGAGCTCCGCACGCTGGCTTCCCGGAACTTCCTTATCGTAAGCCTTTGTTAAGTTTTTCTGTGGATTCTTTACCAGCCAGTGCACCAGGTTTCCTTCTTCTACTGCAGGCCTGTTCCTGACCACCGCCCAATATGTTTTATGCATATCCCGGTTTTTAAACATTTTGTTGATCCGGTCGAGGGCTTTGCTGGTTTTCGCGAATAAAATCACGCCGCTTACCGGGCGGTCGAGACGATGGACTACCCCCAAAAATGCGCCATTGGGTTTGTTGTATTTCTTA
>JBBJNR010000057.1:0-4262 GCA_037719315.1 Daejeonella sp. | reverse complement strand
TTTCTTAGCGATGTAGCGCTTCACTTTTTCATCCAGGGACTCATCACCGGTATCATCCACCTGCACAATATCTCCCACCCGCTTATTTACCGCTATCAGGTGATTATCCTCAAACAAAATATCTTCGCCGGTGATATCAGCTACCAGAGCGGGAAACTTTGGCTTTTTATAATCCGGATTATTCATAAAAAAATTCCAGGTCAATATTGTTCTGAGTCATTTGGGAATGAGCCTGATTTTACGTCTTTAACGTAGTTACCGACAGCCCCGTTGATCTGATCGAACAGGTTGAGGTATTGTCTTAAGAACCTTGGCTTAAAGCCCTTATTAAGACCCAGCATATCATGAACAACAAGAACTTGTCCGTCGCAATGCGGCCCGGCTCCAATACCTATTGTCGGTATTTTGACACTTTTAGTAACCTCATCGGCCAGTTTAGCCGGGATCTTTTCAAGCACTACCGAGAAGCAGCCGGCCTCCTGTAGAACGATGATATCACTTTTCAATTTCTCGGCCTCAGCCTGCTCCTTTGCTCTTACGGTATATGTACCAAACTTATAAATTGATTGCGGTGTAAGGCCGAGGTGACCCATTACCGGAATACCGGCTGTGATGATCCTGTCTATCGATTCGCGCACCTCTATTCCACCTTCCAGCTTAACAGCGTGCGCACCTGATTCCTTCATGATCCGGATAGCTGAGTTAAGCGCCTCTTTTGAGTTCCCCTGGTATGAACCGAAAGGCAGGTCAACAACCACCAGCGCCCGTTTAACAGCCCGCACTACAGATGCAGCATGGTATATCATTTGGTCAAGCGTGATCGGCAAGGTCGTTTCATGGCCTGCCATAACATTTGACGCAGAGTCGCCAACCAGGATTACATCGATACCACCTTCATCTACTATGGTAGCCATAGAATAGTCATAGGACGTGAGCATAGCGATCTTTTCGCCTTTTTGCTTCATCCCAAGGATCGTGTTTGTGGTGATACGTTTGACCTCTTTATGAACTGACATTTGCTTGGGTTTAGTAAATATTTTTCAAAGTTAGGATTAAGTAACTAAGATTTAAGAGATTTTGATATTTGTGGATGGTTGTTCTGGTTCAATCTATCTTCGTCAAATATGAAAGTATTAATATAATTTCGCCCGCCTCATGACGGAGGATTTATGAACGGTTGTTACCCTTCGTACCCAACTTGACTTTAATGCTTTATACGTCTGCTCGTTTCCCCTGCCGGCCGCAGGCAGGCCTATCCCGTCGGGCCCGGTAGGTACGTTTCTTAAGCCAAACCGCTGAATCCTCGTTCACCTTTCATTCCGCATCGGCTGGCGCGGCAACCTCAAGCCAAGCCTAAGCACTAACTTTCGAAGCTTCAGGCGCAGCGGTGGGGTTTTTGCCTACTTTTTGACCTAAAGCAAAAAGTAGGTGCACTTCCGCCGGCATGAGGCGGGCCCATTACTATTAATGATTTCTACTTATTAGACAGAAAAATTAACTAATAAAAACCCATCACAATACTTTAAATATTCCTTATAAATCCCTACTTTTGTCCTTTGTGATAAAAGAAGTAATAAACTTCCTTCCAAGCTGTCAGAATTCAACCGAAACTGACCTCCTTTTACCTGATTTTTCTAAATTCTTCAACTGAAATCAATGAATAATTACATCAAATTACCTGCAGTATTGCTTCTGGAAGATGGAACCGTTTACCATGGAAAAGCGGCAGGAAAAATTGGTACTACTACTGGTGAGATATGTTTTAACACGGGTATGACCGGATACCAGGAGATCTTCACAGATCCTTCGTATTTCGGACAGATCATGGTTACTACCAATGCTCATATTGGGAATTATGGGATCCATGATGAAGAGATAGAATCAGGAGATATTAAGATTGCGGGGCTGGTTTGCAAGAATTTCAATATCGCATACAGCCGCAAAATGTCTGACACTTCTATTCAGGACTATTTCCAGGATGAAAATATTGTGGGGATTTCAGATGTTGATACCCGTTCACTTGTCAGGCATATCCGGGATAAGGGGGCAATGAACGCCATTATTTCTTCTGAAATACTTGATATCGAACAATTAAAGGAAAAGCTTGCTAAGGTGCCATCTATGGACGGGCTTGAGCTTTCATCACAGGTTTCTACAAAAGAGGCTTATGAATATGGTGATCCAAATGCCAAGCATAAAGTTGCGGTCCTGGATCTTGGCGTGAAGAAAAACATTCTTAGAAGCTTTGATACCAGGGGGGTTTTCGCGAAAGTATTCCCTGCCAAAACAAGCTTCGCTGAAATGGAAAACTTTAAGCCCGACGGTTATTTCATCTCCAACGGACCGGGCGACCCTGCTGCAATGCCTTATGCTATCGACACCGTAAAAGAGATCCTGGCAGCAGAAAAGCCACTTTTCGGGATCTGCCTCGGACACCAGTTGCTTGCACTTGCCAATGATATCGGCACGATGAAGATGTTCAACGGGCATCGCGGACTAAATCACCCGGTTAAAAATGTGATCATTAACCATTGCGAGGTTACTTCTCAAAACCATGGTTTTGGGGTTATCCAGGAGGAAGTACGAAAGTCAGATAAAGTTGAAATTACACATGTGAACCTGAACGATCAGTCGATCGAAGGAATCCGCGTGAAAGGCAAAAAAGCATTCTCTGTTCAATACCACCCTGAGTCATCCCCGGGGCCGCATGATTCACGCTATCTTTTTGATGATTTCGTAGGAATGCTTAAGCTTTAAGCTTTATGCTTAAAGCTTAAGGTTCAAATTAAAGAAAAAATAGTAATTTTGAATTACACAGTATAATAGTGTATTCTCTACACTAAGTTTAAAGATTCTTACTACATTAAAAAACAATCATGAGTTTAATTATCGATGTACACGCAAGACAAATTCTGGACTCCCGTGGAAATCCTACTATTGAGGTAGATGTCATTACAGAAAACGGAATTATAGGCCGTGCAGCGGTACCTTCAGGCGCTTCAACAGGTATACATGAGGCTGTAGAGCTTCGTGACGGTGATAAATCAGTATATTTTGGTAAAGGAGTTTTAAAAGCCGTTGCCAATGTTAATGAAAAGATAGCTACAGAGTTAATCGGAATAGATGTATTCGAGCAAAACAGCATAGATAAGCTGTTGATTGAATTAGACGGAACGGAGAACAAAGGTAACCTGGGCGCCAATGCAATTTTAGGGGTGTCCCTGGCTACTGCTAAAGCTGCAGCCCAGGAAAGCCGTCAGCCATTATACCGGTACATCGGTGGGGTTAATGCGAACACCCTACCAATCCCGATGATGAATATAGTAAACGGAGGCTCGCACTCTGATGCACCGATTGCTTTTCAGGAATTCATGATCATGCCTGCAGGGGCTTCTTCGTTTTCAGAAGCTTTGCGCTGGGGAACAGAAGTATTCCATACTCTTAAGAAAATCCTGCACGACCGTGGCTTATCTACTGCGGTAGGAGATGAAGGCGGTTTTGCTCCAAAGTTCGAAGGCACTGAGGATGGTGTCGAGACGATTTTACAGGCTATTGAAAAAGCCGGCTATAAAGCAGGTAAGGATATTTATTTAGCATTTGACTGTGCTGCTTCAGAGTTTTACAAGGACGGTAAATATGATTATACCAAATTTGAAGGCGAAAAAGGGGCGATCCGCACGAGCGCGGAACAAGTTGAATACCTTGCTGGATTGGCTTCAAAATATCCGATCATTTCCATTGAAGACGGAATGGCTGAAGATGATTGGGACGGCTGGAAACTATTGACCGACAAAATCGGCTCGAAAGTACAGTTAGTAGGTGATGATCTTTTTGTTACCAATGTAAAACGTTTACAACAGGGTATAGATACGCACACAGCAAATTCAATCTTGGTTAAGGTTAACCAGATCGGTTCTCTTACTGAAACTATTAACGCGGTTAGCCTGGCTCAAAACAATGGTTATACTTCGGTAATGAGCCACCGCTCGGGCGAGACAGAAGATTACACTATTGCCGATCTTGCTGTTGCACTAAACTGCGGACAGATCAAAACAGGTTCGGCATCGCGTTCAGACAGGATAGCAAAATACAATCAGTTGCTTCGTATTGAAGAAGAGCTTGGGGTTAACGCCCGTTTTATCGGAAAAGATTTTAAATTCCTTAAAAAGTAATAAACCCGGGATATATTATAAAAAGGCAGGCTACCATCCAGTCATGGTCGGAAGAAATTCCGGCCATTTTTATGTTTTAAAAAGCAGTCC